>NZ_OZ246980.1:4085000-4356679 GCF_965232525.1 Bauldia sp.
CTTGTTGTAGCCGACCTCCAGCATCTGCGGGATGGCGATCCGGGCGAACACCGCCGAGGTCGCGACCGATGCGCCCGACACCGCCGCGAACCCTGCCGTGGCGAACACCGTCGCCACCGCCAGGCCCCCCGGCAGCCAGCCGACCCAGCGTTTCGCCGCGACGAACAGGGCGCTGGTCAAGCCGGCGTAGTAGGCCAGGAAGCCAATCAGGATGAAGACCGGGATCAGCGACAGCGCCTGGCTGGAAATCTTCGAGTGCGGTATCTGACCGGCGGTTTTGATCGCGACGTCGAGCGCCCAGAAGAAGGCGTCCGGCGCGTAGTCCCGTCGCGACCAGAAGATCCAGACGAGACCGACCAGCCCGGCGAGCGCGGCGGCAAACGCCACGCGCATGCCGACGACGACAAGGACGATCAGGAAGCCGGTGACGACCAGGCCGATATCGAGCGAACCCATCAGTCGCGCTCGACCGTGTCGGCGCCCGAGACCGACTCGGCCTCGTGCTCGGCGACGGCAGCCGGGTCCTCCGGCCGCGGCACGGCGACCGGGCGCTCGGCGTCGGTGATGAACGCCTGCGCATACCCCCAGAGCTGAATCGCCAGACGTAGGCTGAGCACGGCGAAGCAGACAGGCGCCAACAGCTTGGTCGGCCACAGCGGCAGGCGGATATCGACGCTGGAGTCGCGGCTCCACAACGGCGCTGCCCAGTCGAACGACCGGTCGAAATGCGCCCAGGTGCCCCAGGTGAGCGCGAGGCAGAGCAACAGCATGAGCAGAACGGTGACGGTTTCGAAGCCCCACAGTGCCCGACCGCGGAGCATTCGAATGACGATGTCCATGCGGATGTGGGCGCCGAGCCTCTGGCAGTAAGCGAGGCCGAGAAACGCGATCAGCGGCATCGCCTGTTCAATCCAGTCGACATAGCCGCGCAGTGGCGAATTGAAGAAGTTGCGTCCGCCGACACTGACCACCGCGAACAGCATCAGGGAGAAGACGGCGAGACCGCTCAACAGCGCCAGAAAGCTCTCCAGCCGGAACAGCGAGCGATCGATCCGGCTGAGGGTCGAGCCGTCCTCGAGGATCGTTGCCGAGGTGGACATGGGCGCTACGCCGACACCCGGACCCGGGATCTCGTATGGATCAACGGGCCCGGATGCGGTGCGTCGCCTGACCGGCTAGTTGCCAATCGTCTCGATCACCAGATCGTAGAGTTCCTGCGCCGGCAATCCCCGAGCGTTGTTTTCGGTGATCCACTCCTCCGCCGCCGGACCGGCCACGGTATCGCGGAACGCCGTCAGCGCACTTTCGTCGAAGGTGATGCTTTCGATCCCCTTTTCGTCGAGCGTCGGTTGCCATGCCGACATGGTGGCGCCGTTGTAGTAGTCGACGTAGTGCTGCAGCGCTTCGTCAACGGAGCTGACCAACGCCTCGCGATGTTCGTCCGACAACGCGTTCAGCGCATCGGTGTTGACGACGACCGGGCAGTTGACGGTCCCCGGGTTGAGGTTGGTCGTCCACCAGTCCGCGTTTTCGACCGTGCCGAAGGACATGTGCGCGTGCGGCGCGAACGACACCGCCTTGATCACACCGCTGTCCAGCGCCTGGCGTACTTCGGTGGCCGACATCGACGTCGGCACCGCGCCGATGGCTTCCATCGCTTTGCCGATACCGCCGGTCGCCCGCACGTTCAGGCCCTCGAAATCCTCGAGCGTCGCCGGCGGCTCGCCGACACCGATGATGTTGTACTGAGGCAGCGGCGACGGCATCAGCAGCGTCGCGTTCCAGCGGCCAAGATCGTCCTGGGCCGCCGGATGCTGGTAGATGGCCATCGATACCTCGACTTCCTTTTCCAAGGAGTCGACGCCGAGGAACGGCAGTTCAAGAACGGTGATCGATGGGTTCTTGTCGGCGTGATAGCCGGCGCAGAACTGCGCCATCTCGAAAGCCCCGATCGAGATGCCGTCGAGGTTCTCACGGTTGTTCGACAAGCCGCCATAGGAGATGTTGAGCGTGAAGTCTCCACCCGTCTTCTCCGCGACCAGTTCCGCGAGCTTCTCCACATGCTCTGTGAAAGCCCGGCGTTTGCCCCACAGCGACACGTTCCATTCGGCGGCGAAGGCCTCGACCCCGACTGACAGCGTGAAGGCGGAACAAAGGATCGTTACACAAACGGTTTTCTTCATGGCGTTCTCCTGCTGAGCCGTTCCCTTTGGCGTCCCGGCTAAACAATAACGTGAGAGCGGCGGCACTTACCATACCGCCGTTTCCTGAGAATTTGCTTCGTTCCCGGTTGACGAGCAGTGGCGATGAAAGCAAGCAAGGGGTCACGCCGTTCGCCGGGCGCGATGAAGCAGCCGGTGAGACGAAGGCTAAAAATGACGCGGCCGTTTGGCCGGCAACCAACGATCACTCCCGGTCTGGCAAGCACCGCAATCACAGCAGCACAAGATGTTCCTCTACACCACCTACGAAAACGATCTGTCCGACCCGAAATATACCCAGGAGGCGCTTCTTTCCGCGTATTCGCTTCGCCGTCACACCTCAGCGGACATAACGCTGATCACCAACGCCTACGAGTTCGTCGCCGGATTTCAGGACGAGGATTGGTTTCCATTATCCCATGTTCTACCGTGCGACATTGTGGTTCAGCCCAAAGAACTGAAAGTCCGGTCGCTCAGCATGCGCGCCGGGCGAAACACGATTTATCTCGACACCGATACCATCATCATGGGCGACATCAGCCGTGTCTTCGCGTTTAGCAACTTTCAGTTCGCTGCGGTACTTTCCCCGGGTCGGGCCAACATCACCACAATGAATCGAGCCGTGAAAGCGGAGAAAGCCCGACGATACCAGTTCAACTCTGGCGTCATGTTCATCCGGTCAGGTTTTTGCGGCAAGCTCGGCAGGAAATGGGCTCGCCAATATCAGAAGGAGCTCGAGAAAAACGGCCCCGACGCTCTCGACCAACCACCGCTACACTGGGCGCTTCGAGCCCTGAAGCCGCGTATGCTGACGTTGCCGAATAACTACAACTTCAGGTCACATACGGCGGGCTTCATCAGCGGCGCGTGCTTTGTTTATCACGGCCATTTCTTCAACAGTGCCCGCGCGTTATTCACAAACGGATTCAGCCGCGAAGCTGCGGACGCCCTCCTGGCGCGGTTCGAAACCATCAACAGCTCGCTCAAAAACCGGGTCATCCTGCCGATCGAGCCGCCGCAAGACAGCTTCGAGCACGACATACCCAATTGAGCACGGAGCGATACCTGTCTCCGGCACATGGGAGACGTGTACCGGTTGTCGGTTAAGCCCGAAGCGCCCTGAAATAGTCGATGGTCGAGGCCAGGCCGTCTTCGAGCCCGACACGCGGTTGCCAGTCGAGGCGCTCCTTGGCCAGCCGGATGTCGGGTTGGCGCTGTCGCGGATCATCCTCCGGGAGCGGCGCGAACTCGATCGACGACGGACTGCCCGCCATCTCGACGATGAGCTTCGCCAGGTCCGCGATGGTCATCTCGGCCGGATTGCCGAGATTGATCGGGCCGGTCGTTTCGTCCGGCGCCTCCATCAAACGGACGAGGCCATCGATAAGGTCGGAGACGTAGCAAAACGACCGGGTCTGGCTTCCGTCGCCGTAGATGGTGATCGGACGGCCTTCCAATGCCTGGACCACGAAGTTGGAGACGACTCGGCCGTCATTGGGGTGCATGCGGGGCCCGTAGGTGTTGAAGATCCGCGCCACCTTGATCGGCAATCCATGCTGCCGGCGGTAGTCGAAGAAGAGGGTTTCGGCGCAGCGCTTGCCTTCGTCGTAGCAGGATCGTGGCCCGATCGGATTGACCCGCCCGGGATACGATTCGGGCTGCGGATGAACCTCGGGATCGCCGTAAACTTCGCTGGTCGATGCCTGAAGTATGCGACAGCGCAGCCGCTTCGCCAGGCCAAGGGTGTTGATCGCGCCCAACACCGACGTCTTGGTCGTCTGCACCGGGTCGAACTGGTAATGAACCGGCGATGCCGGGCACGCCAGATTGTAAATCTGGTCAGCCTCCACATGAAGTGGCTGCGAGATATCGTGCCGGATGAACTCGAAACCGGGATGGTCGCGAAGGTGGGCGATGTTTCGCCGTGAACCTGTAAACATGTTGTCGACGCACATCACGTCGTGGCCGTCATCGAGGAGGCGATCGACCAGATGGGACCCGAGGAAACCCGCTCCCCCCGTGACCATGATACGCTTCTTGTCTTTGTCGGATGATGGCATGAACCCAAGGCTCCGGTTTAGGAACGGCCCGGCCTCTTATCACCCCTTGGCAACGACGCACAGCCGGCCGTCCTCGCCGGCTGACGCGGTCTCAGCCGGCCGAACGGGCCGCTTGGCCCGCCGACTTGACCGTTATTGTTGAGGTGCTTAACACCTTACGTCGAAAGGCGGTCAGTAGGCGCGATACGCGACGCCTCGGGACGGCCGGGGCCCGCCGGGCGGGTCCAGTAGCAGTCCCCCGGGGTTCACGATAATTTGGGACTCGCAGTAATAAGCAGCCCACCAGCCCGCTCCGGCAGGAAACGCCCCATGGACAATCGACCGGCACCGATCGAGAGACGCAGCTCGCGCCAAATCGCACGCCGAAAGAGGGATGCAACCCTCACGGAGACGATGTTCGATCCGGCGCTCGATTGGCCTGAGACACAGACGAAAAAGCGCTATGTCGTCCTCTCGGCGCCGAGGACCGGGAGCACGATGCTGTGCAGCGCCCTGACCGCGTCCAAACGCGCTGGCGTCCCGATGGAGTATCTGAACCCCAGACGCATCGAACTCTATCGCCAACTGAACGGGCCGGTGTCGCTGGATCGGATCTGGAACGACTTCTTATCCCGGCGAACGACGCCGAATGGATGTTTCGGCCTCAAGCTACACGCCGGCCAGTATCGAGCGGCATTCTCCCAGTCGAACGCGTTGGGACGTGGCCTCGACTTTCTCAATTCTTTCGATCGATCGATCCTGTGCTCACGCAGGGACAAGGTCGGTCAGGCCATTTCCAACATCCTCGCCAGGGAGCGGGGCCAATGGACCGTCGCGGCATCCGACTCCGTGAGGTTCGACAGCCGCGAGTTCCGGGCCGACGACTATGATCGGATCGAGCGGGAAATAAGATCGCTCGAAAAAACCGAGAGATTCTGGAGAAAGAAGAGCAAGAAACTCAATCATCAGACACTCGAGATCGAATACGAAGATCTCGCAAAATCGCCCGAAGACACCATCATGAATGTCTTCGATTTCCTGGGCGTCGACGTTTCCGACGACGAGCTGCCATTGCCGACAACACAAAAACTTCCCGATGCGGCGAACCGGAATATGCGGGACGGCTATTATTCAATGCTGAAAAGCCGCGGCAGCCAGGCCATGACCCGATAATGACTAAAATCACTTCAGCGATCATATCGCCCGGGTTCGATCTCCATCAGTGTTCATATGCCGTCGAGTTAACGAGTGACTGATTCAACCCACAGGAGGCGGGAACCCGAGAACGACGCCCCTGCCGCGCCTGCGATTCGGTTTCATTCGGGAGCCACGACCCCCTCCTCGCCGAGTGCGTCGCTCTTTGAGTCGCAGCTTGATACCGTGCGCGGCAAGGCGTGGCACGATGCCCCGGCCACCGATCGGTTCGCCGAACCTACCGATTATCCACGCCTCCAGTTCGTCGTCGTCAACTGGAACTACGCCCGGTACATCGACCAGACGATCGCATCGATCCGCGATCAGGATTATCCCAACATCAGCTGTCTGGTGGTCGACAACGGATCGGCCGACGACAGCGTCGACGTCATCAGGAAATCGATCGGTTCGGACCGGAGATTCGAACTGATCGAATTCGACAGGAACTGCGGACAACTCGGCGCAGTCGTGGCGATCTCCGAAAGGATTGACGGCGCGTATGTCTCATTCGTGGATTCCGATGACTTCATTTGCCGCAACTATGGCTCCAGCCATATCCAGGTTCATGAGTCGCTGTCGGAGCCCGTGGGGATGACGAGCAGCAACGTGATGGAAGTGGGGTCATCCGGCGATCTGCTATCCGGGCACGCGCTGAGGTTTCGTGATGGCGAGCGACGGAGAAAGAGCGAAAGGGGCGTTCTCTCAGGCCCCCGTCTGCCGATCGTCGATCTTCAGTTCTTCGATCAGCTGGGGAGCCGCGTTTCCGTTGTGCGACGCGACAAACGGGGCTGGCTATGGGCCCCGGGAACGTCGAACGTGTACCGTGGTTCGCTGCTGCGGCAGACACTCGCGGTCGTTCCAGACAAGATACCGGTGGAGCCTTTCACCGACACGCATGTCAATGTTCTCACCCACATGATCGCCGGATCGGCGCTGATCGACCTACCTTTGTCCGCGTACCGGATCCACGATCGGAACCTGTCCAGCGACTCCATTCGGCTGAACGGCGCGAAGAACCTCCCCGAGGCCGCGGCACTCCGCGGCAGGCGACAACGGGGAAGCGCATGTGCCTGGCTCATCCGCGGTCGCGCGGCAGCGAAAAGCTGGATACCGACGGAAGAGTTTTGGACGACCCTGGACCGGATCGACTTCAACTCCGGCGAAATGCCTCACAATGCGGAGATCCACAGCGCATTCGCCGAGTGTTTCGACGCATTGTCCCGTGAGTTCGGCGAACGCGCTTTGATCGAGGAATTGCGTTCGCGGCTCCCCTTTCGGGAGACCAAAAAGATCATCCGAGCGGCCGGGTCCTGGGCCAAGAAGCCTTTCCGGTTGGCGATGCTGCGGACCATCGAGGGGGAGCGCTCCAGTCGATGAGTCAAGACCGGACTATTGACACCTCTCTCAGTCTTTTTGACCGGCGGATGGCAGACCTTGCGCCGTCCCCGGTTCGGCTTCCGCTCGTTACGTACATTCTCTGCAATCGCAACGAAGACGGCCGCATCGGGCTGACGATCGAGTCGCTGAAGGCGCAAGACTATCCCCGGTACGAGGTCGTTGTCGTCGACGATGCGTCAGATGACGATAGCCGAGAGGCCATCGGGAAACACATCGACGGCGAGCCAGCGTTCAACACGCTCTATCTTGACGAAAGGCGGGGTCCCTTTGCCGCGGCGCTCGAGGGCCTGAAGATTGCGAACGGCGCGTTCGTGTCTTTTGTCACCCCGGACGAGTACCTGACACCGAACCACGCATCGATCCTCGTTCAGTTACACTTGGCAGTCACCCAAACCACGACGGTTGCGAGCGGCGGTCTGGCGAAGGTGGCAAGCGACGGGTCCCTCCTCACCGGTTCCGTAAACGCTTTGGCTGACGACGACGACCCGTTGGCTCACCACGAGGACCTGAGGCCATCCTTCCTGGCCCCCCGGCTCTCCACGGTCGATGAAGTTCTGTACGCTCAGTTTCGCGATATCACGCGCGCCTATCACCATTCGGGCGAACGGCGGCGCTGGGACACCGGTGCCGCCAATATGTACCGACGGTTCGTTCTCGAATGCGTTCGACCGGTCGGCGACATCGGTAGTGCTTACGACTTCCGGCCCGATCAGTACTTCAGTCTTCTGAGCCACCTGTTCGGCGGCTCGGCGCGGTGTTCGATTCCTGTAGGAACGGTGCGGACGCGTGCCGAGGACTACCGGCTCGAGTCCTTCGACCGGAAACGACCGCAGGCCACCCATTTGCCGCCATGGGAATGCCGGCTCCTGATGGCTCGTGCCGTGCTCGATCGCGCCTCCGACCTGCAATGGCGCGTTGATGGGCGCATCACAAAGGTTCTCGATCGGATCCTCGGAGAGCCACCGAACAAGAAAGGCTATGCCGGGCGCGACGCCCGCGACCTGCTGGCCAGTCATGCGACGACGCTGATCGATGTCCTCGGCCGCCCGGCCGCGAGACGATATCTCCGCAATCGTCTCGGCAGACCCATGCTTCGCTCGACCCCAGAGTTCAGCAAGGGTAAAGCCGTCCAGCAAGATCGATCGGGACCGCCAGGCAAGTCGGCAATCGGGTCATGAAGACCGGCCACCGATGACAGCGCGAACGAGCCGCATGTCAGCCCTCCTGATCGAGCCGCACTTCCGCTCGTTTTCGGGGCACTACAGTCGTTATGTGCGGGTCGTCGCTGCTGAAGCGGCGAAGCGCGACCAGACCGTCTCGGTCGCCGCGTCGAAGCGGATCGAAAAGGACGTGCGTGCGACCCTGGAGCACGAAGGGATTGCGGTGCATCCTGTGTTCCCAACGATCCCGTACCGTCTTAGTCCAAACCGCGCGGCGCAGTGTCAGACGACCTATCTGGTCGCGGAGGCTGCCCTACGGCACATTGGCGACCATCCCAGCGACAGCATCGCATGGCTGTCCGGCATCCCCAGCCTCGTCGAAGCCGCGGGTGTCGTTTCGGACACCGTTCGCCGGCCAATCCCCTTTCAGTTCATCGACTTCGCTGACGATTGGCCGGCCGGCGCAGGCAGCGCCCCGCTGATCGTCAGGCGATCGCTGAAACACGCGGCGGAAGCCGGCCTCAAGCTCTACGCCCAGACCGAATATCTCGCCGAAATCGCCAGCGCGGAATGCGGCGTTCGGTTCGCTCCCTTTCCGCCCATTCTCGACAGCAAGCCGACCGACCACCGTCACCACAAGACGGACCGCCCGCGAATCGGCCTGATGAATATGTTCATTCACCGCAAGCACATCGACTCGGTCGTCGCGGCAGTCAGGAGACACAGCAGCACTGCTGATTTTGTTTTCCATACCGGCCGGCTGGGTCGACGATCATTTGATAAATACATAACGACACTTGAGAAATGCGGCGCGGAGGTGCTGCCCGGCATCCTTCCGCCAGCGGAGTACAACAGAGCGTGGGCGAGCCTCGACGCGGTGATCCTTCCCTATGAGCAACCGAAATACGACCGCCAGTGCTCCGGGATGATGTTTGAAAGTCTTCACGATGGCATCGTCCCCATCGTTCCGGACAAGACGTCGATGGCCGCCCTCGCCCGACAATCCGGCGTCGGATTGGTTTACGATTCCTACGACCCGGGCGCGCTCGAAAACGCCGTCGCCACGCTCGCGAAGAACTTCGCTGAGCTTCAACGGGACGCCGTCGCCTATTCATCGCATTGGCGCGAACAGAACAGCCCGAGGTCGGTTTACGACACGTTGGAACAAGCCTGGCAGGGCGAGGGTAGCGACATCCCCGGCCTGATGCGCAATGTCACTTACGAGCTCCCAATTCGGCGTTGACCAGGACCAGTCCAGCCTGACTGCTTCCGCGATCTTGCGGTGGGGATTGCCCGCCACTTGGACGCGGGGCATCTTGCGACAGGGCTACTGACCGGCCTCGTCGGGAGACGTCCATGGCAGCCGAGACCTTGGGGCCACTGCTCGCGGCGGGGAACATCGCCGACGTCCACGCTTACAACGATGGCGTGGTGAAGCTCTACCGTGGCCAGAACACCAAGCGGGTCGTCTTCCGCGAAGCGGCGATCCACGCGGCCGTCGAGGAATTCGGCCTGCCGGTCCCGTCGGTCCGGGGCGTCCGCCAGATCGACGGACGGTGGGGCGTGCTGTTCGATCGCATCGAAGACAGGCCGCTCGCTCAACGCATGATCGACGATCCGGCGGGCAGGCCAGCGTACCTCGAAGGACTGGCGCGGCTTCACACCGAGATCCACAGCCATCCGGTCCCCCAATTCGTCAGTTTCAAGCGACGCCTCGCCGGAGCAATCGATCGCGCCGCCGCGCTCACCCCACAACAGATGCGCGACGCCCTGCGGCACCTCGCCGCGAGACCCGACGGCGACCGGCTTTGCCATGGCGACTTCCACCCCGAGAACGTGCTCGGCGATGTCACGCGGCCGACGATCATTGACTGGCCGGACGCCTGTCGTGGCGATCCCGCCGCCGATGTGTGCCGCTCGTACCTGCTGCTGACGCTACACGCCGAACCGATCGCGGAGCCCTACCTGGACGCCTATTGCCGCGTCAGCGGATGGTCGCGCGACCGGGTGTTGGACTGGCTGCCGACCATCGCCGCGGCGCGGCTTGCCGAAGATATCGCTGGCGAGCGCGATCGCCTGATGGCGTTTGCCACGGCCAGGCGTACGACGGCGGCGACACCCTGAAGACCGCGTCCGAGGTCGCTCCCTTCTGACACGCCGCAGCACCCGGGGTTACGTCCTCGTTCGCCTGTGAACGCGGCAACAGCGCAGACCGCGATCAGCGACTAAAAGAGGATGAGCTGACGAATGCGACGCCGCCGAACTTGCGCGTCGCGCTCGGAGGGGGCGTTCGCCGGGCTGCATCAGCGCAGCCCTGACCCGACTCGAGAAAGGGACGACGCACCATGGCAACCATCAACGGCACGGCCGCATCCGAGACCATCAAAGGCACCGACAAAGTCGACTTCATCTACGGCAAGCAGGGCAACGATATTCTCAAGGGCAAGAAGGGCGCGGATTCGCTCTTCGGCGACGAGGACAACGACACCCTGATCGGTGGCCGCGGCGCCGATTACCTCAACGGTGGTTCCGGCATCGATACCGCCAGTTACAAGGATTCCCACGCCGGGGTCGAAGCCGATCTGTCCTTCGGTGCCGGCAAGGGTGGCACCGCCAAGGGCGACACCTGGGTCGAGATCGAAAACCTCACCGGCTCCGACTTCAACGACAAACTCACCGGCGACGACGGCGTCAATGTCCTGAAGGGCGGTAAGGGCAAGGACAAGCTCAAGGGCAAGGACGGCGGCGACTTCCTGATCGGCGGCAAGGGCAACGACAACCTGAAGGGTGGCGCCGGGTTCGACGAACTGTCCGGCAACCTCGGCAACGACACGATGACAGGCGGCAGCGGTGTCGACCGCTTTATCTTCGACACCAAGCTCGACGCTGACACCAACGTCGACAAGATCAAGGACTTCACGCCCAACGTCGACAAGATCGTCGTCGACAACGACATCTTCAAGAAACTCGGCGCCTCGGTCGACAACAACGAATTCCGGATGGGCAAGAAGGCCAAGGACGACGACGACCACCTGCTCTACCACCAACAGACCGGCAACCTGTTCTACGACAAGAACGGCGACGACCCCGGCGGCAAGACTCTGTTCGCCAAGCTCGACAAGGGGCTGACCCTGTCGGCGTTCGACTTCGAAATCACCTGAGTTCCCTGTCGGAATCGCTATCACGCGGCGCGCGCCAAGTCAGGCGCGCGCCCTTCTTCGCGCATGCCGCGATCCTGAACCCATCCGCACCGACACAGCCAAAGAATTCGAAAATTGTAAAAGTCGGGGTGATCGATCGGTGGCGTGTAAAACCTCGACAAAACTGAATTGCTGAAAGAAACGGGCGCTCTATGTCTCCCCGCTACCGCCTTTCCGGTTTATTGGAGACGTATAAATGCCGAAACTCAAGAAAGATACCTTCAACGACGACTTCATCTTCGCGCCTGTCATTTCGTACACCAAAGACGATCAGAAATGGACGATCCTGGATGATGTCGTTGCCGGGTCGACCGCGACGCCCGCCGTGTTCGGCGCCTTCAAGAAAAGCAAGCTGGTCAACAAGGGCGAGATCGTCAGTTACGCGGAAGACGACGCGGACCTGGGCACCGCCGTGCAGTTCACCGGCAACCGGTCGAAGATCATCAACGAAGCCGGCGCTGACATTGTTGGCCCGCGCGGCATCTTTATCGGCTCGATCTCGAATCCCGACAAAACCAAAGACGCAAAGATCGACAATCATGGCACGATCACCGGGACGATGGCTGATGCTGTCCTGGCCACCAGCAACATCAATCTCAAGGTCTACAACGACGGGAAGATCCTCAGCGCGAACAACGGCGTTTACGCTCTATCCGGTGAGTCCACGACGGTGGAGAACGCCGGCCTGATTTTCGGCAGGGCGGTTGGTGTGCTTCTCGCCGAAGCCGGCGGAACGAGCACAATCGTCAATCACGCCGGCGGGACGATCAAGGGCGCCAGCCAGGCGATCGATGTCGAAAGCGACGGGATGATGCTGACCAACGCGGGCAAGCTGGTCGGCATGGTCGACGGCACGGACGGCAAGGACAAGGTCGTCAACAAGGGCAAGATCAAGGGCGACGTCTATCTCAAAGACGGCAACGACACCTACAAGAACAAGGACGCCAAGGCCGGCCCCAAGATCCATTCCGGCGAGGGCAACGACAAGCTGGTCGCCGGAAACAGCAAGGATAAGTTCGTCTTCGACGCCGCTCCGGGTCCGGCCAACCTCGATACGATCAAGGGCTTCGAATCCGGCAAGGACAAGCTGTTTCTCGACAGCCTCCATTTCGCCGCCGTCACCGGTCCGGGACCGCTGGTGCAGTCCGAATTCCGCAAGGGGGCCACCGCCAAGGACGCCGACGATTACGTCCTCTACGACAAGGCGTCCGGCGCGCTTTACTACGACGAGGACGGCTTCGGCGGGACGCCCGAGGTCCAGATCGCCCAGTTCGATCCCGGCGACAAAGTGAAATACAGCGACTTCACCGTGATGGCATGAACGGCGGCGGCGCTTGTTCGCCCGACGCCGGACGCAACATGACCGGCCTCGCCCCTACTCCTCGCTGATCCCCTGCAGCGAGGCGTCGAGGTCGCGCAGGAACGCGCGGATGCGCTTGGCGTTGAGCCCGAGGTCGTGAGCGCCGTTGCGGGCGGCGGAGCGGATGTCGACCAGTGTCCCCTCCCCGTCCGGCGCGATCCGGATCACCACGTCCTGGCGAAACCCGAACACCGGCGTGGCGGCGACCGCCTCGATCCGGCCGCTGAGGTCGCCCTCCGCCGGCTGGCGCTCGCCGAGCACCCGCCAGTTGCGGGCAGCCACCACCGCGCGCGCATCGTCGAACACCCGCGCCGGCCCGACCGGATAGTGACGCGGAACGATGTCGGGATAACCGTCCTGGAGACGGGCGACGTCCTCGTCGTCGAACGTCGATGGCGCCCGTGTGTCTGGCGCGCGATCGGCGAGCGCCAGCATGAAAGGTGGCGGATCGTCGACATCGGTGGAGATGTCGTGGAGCTGGGGGTAGGCGGCGAGGTTCCAGGCGCCGATCGCCGGCAGCGCCAGCACCGCCACTCCGAGGAGCAGGCCGCGCACCGCCGGCCCCAGGCCCTTGCGGCCGTCGCGCCAGATCGCCTCCAGCGCGCCGAGCGCGGCGATCACCCCGAGGCCGGCAAGCGAGAAGCCGACGGCCAGCACCGTGAACGCCTGGGTCGCCGTCATCATGCCCGCCCGGTGGCCGATCGCGACGATGATCACCACCGGCACCGACACGAGCGACAAGCGCCAACTCCAGATCGCCAGCGCCGAGCGGCGCTCGCGTAACCGACCTGCCATCACGCTGTCCCATTAATCAGAGACGCTGAGCTATCGGCTCCGCGCCGGCCGTGCAAGCGCCATCGTGCGCCCGATTCCGCTTGCCAATGGCGAAGCCGAAGCCTACGTCGAAGAGAAGCGCAAGACGGGAGGTTGCTGGATGAGCACGCCAAACGACCCCGGTTCCGACCCGACGCCGCCGCCGTCCGACGAGCCCGGCCACCACCACGGGGACGAGACGCCGCTTGCCGAACAGCTTGGCGGCTTCATTTCGCCGGGCCGGCACAACGTTCTGCTGATCTACATTCTGTACCTGCTCGGTGCCGTTCCGTTCGCCGGCGCGGTTCCCGCGATCATCGGCTTCGTCATGGCCGTGTTGAACCGTGAGGACGCTGGCCCACTGGAAAGGAGTCATTACGAATATCAGGTTCGGCAGGGGCTGATGGGTCTTGCGTTCCTGATCGTCTCCTCGGTGCTGACGCTGCTGCTGATCGGCTTCCTTGGTTTGTTGGCGACCCTGATCTGGTGGATCGTGCGCTCGGTGAAGGGACTGATTGCGATCAATCACCACGAACCGATCGCCGATCCGAAGACCTGGTTGTGGTGACGGTCACACGTTGACTTTGTCTTCATCATTCCGCCGCAAACTCACGGAATGAGACTGGTGAACAGGTGGTTTATCCACCGGCCAGCCGTACGAGTTACGAGTAGACCCGTGACCCTTCCAAAGAACCCGATCGACCGCCGTCCCTTCCGTTCGAAGGCGGAATGCCAGCGCTCGGATGCGCTGCAGAACCAGTACCGCAATGTGGCGATCCCCGACGTGGTGGCAACGCTGCGCCGGCCTAAGCCGGCCCAAACCACACCGTCCCGGGCGGGCACCAACGCCAACCGGCGCTAGTGGCGCGAGTTTGACATTTGAATTCCGTGAGCCGCCTGGCTCGCGTTCCAATGTCAAATTCAAAAGCTCCACCGCGGTTCAATGTCTTAGGTCGGGCCGTCGACATTGTTGGCTGAGTCATGGGAGGTCCGTCGTGGATGACGACACCGCCTCCCCTCCTCCGGCAGGATTCCTCTGCGAAAATCGTCGCCGCGCCAACGCCCCTCTCCAGCGTCAGAGCCTTGTTGCTATTCCGCCGCATCCGCGCCGGGCCAGGCGAAGGTCGCCCAGGGCGGGATAGTGAGGGTCACGGGCGTCGTATCGGTGAGGATCGCCGTGCCGGCGTCCATCGCTTCCTTGGCCCGGTCGAGGCGGACCATGACGAGACCCGTGTCGCCGGCGGTGGAGGCGAGGGTGCCGATCGCGCGGCCGTCGGCGGTGAGGTCGGTGCCACTGGCCGGCAGCGGCGCGCCCGCGACCATGATGATCCGGCGCCGGGCGGTGCCGCGGTGCTTCATCCGCGAGACCACCTCCTGGCCGACGAAACAGCCTTTGTCGAAGTCGACGCCGTGGAGCTGATCCATATCGACATCGTGCGGGAACACCGCGCCGAAGGCGTAGTCGATACCGCCTTCGGGAACGCCGAGGGCGATGCGGTGGCGATCGTAGTCGGCCGCGTCGCTGGCGGTGAAGCCGGGGACCGCGCCGTCGGTTTCGGTGACCAGCACCCGTCCGCCGAGGGCGGCGAGCCGCGGGTCGGCGGCGGCGAGATCGACCGGGATATCGGCGGCGCCGTCGCCCCAGACGGCAACGACATCGTAGGTGTCGGAGACATCGTCGAAGGTGACCTTGGCGCGCAGCCGGAACAGGGTTAGCCGCTGGACCGCCGCGGGGATCTGATCGCGCGCCATATCGAGCAGGTAGCGCTCGCCGTCGGAGAAGACGATGAAGTCGAACAGCACCTTGCCTTGCGGGCTGAGCAGCCCGGCGAAGACCGCGGCGCCCGGCGCGGCCGCGTCAACGTCCACGGTGAGCAGGCCGTCGAGGAAGTTCTTGGCCTCCGGGCCGCCGACGGCGAGGACACCGCGTCGATCGAGCACTGCCATGCGGCTATTGGACATCGTTGGCGCTCCAGCGCTTGCGTCATATCGGTCGGTTACGTAATCCGGGGGCATTCGCCTCGCAAGGACCGACATGACCGAAACCTTTGACGTTGCCTTCACCGGCGGGACCGTGGTCAACCAGGACGGCGCAGCAGACCGCGACATCGGCGTCCGCGATGGCCGCATCGCCGCGATCGGCGCCATCGATGCGGGAGCCGCCGGCGAGGCCGTGGATTGTACGGGTCTCACCATCCTGCCCGGCGTGATCGACACCCAGGTGCACTTCCGCGAGCCGGGGGCCGAACACAAGGAAGACCTGGAGTCGGGATCGCGCGCGGCGGTGATGGGCGGTGTGACCGCCGTGTTCGAGATGCCCAACACCAATCCGCTGACGGTGACGGCTGAAGCGCTGGCCGACAAGCTTGACCGGGCGCGGAGCCGGATGCACTGCGACTTCGCCTTCTTCGTCGGCGGCACCCACGCCAATGTCGACGACATCGCCGAACTGGAGCGCTTGCCGGGTGCGGCCGGCATCAAGATTTTCATGGGCTCGTCGACCGGCGACCTGCTGGTTCCCGACGACGAGGGCCTCAAGGCGATCCTGGCGAAGACCCGCCGGCGGGTCTCGGTTCACGCCGAGGACGAGCCGCGGCTGATCGAGCGCACCGGCCATCGCGGCGCCGGCGATCCGTCGACCCACCCCATCTGGCGCGACGAGACCGCGGCGCTGCGGGCCACCGAGCGGCTGGTCGGTCTTGCGCTGGAGACGGGCGCGCGGATCAACCTGTTGCACGTATCGACGGCCGAAGAGATCGACTTCATCCGCGCCTACAAGGACAACGCCACCGTTGAGCTGACGCCGCAGCATCTCTCCTTCCACGCCGAGCACTATGACGACCTCGGCAGCCGGCTGCAGATGAACCCGCCGATCCGCGGCGCGCGGCATCAGGACCGGTTGTGGTGGGGGCTCGGCCAGGGGATCGCCGACCTGATCGGCTCCGACCACGCGCCGCATACGCTGGAGGAGAAGGCGCAGGCATATCCCGACTCGCCGTCGGGGATGCCCGGGGTGCAGACCTTGGTGCCGGTGATGCTCGATCATGTGGCGAACGGGCGGCTGACGCTGGCCCGCTTCGTCGACCTCACCTCGGCCGGGCCACAGCGGGTGTTCAACATCGCCGGCAAGGGCCGTATCGCGGTCGGCTACGACGCCGACCTCACGATCGTCGACCTCAACCGCCGCGAGACGATCACAGATGCCTGGTCCGCCTCGCGCTGCGGCTGGACGCCCTATGCCGGACGGACGGTGACCGGCTGGCCGGTGGGCACCGTGGTGCGCGGCCGCCGCGTGATGTGGGAGGGGGAACTGACCACGCCGTCCTCCGGCGCCGCGGTCCGCTTCGGCGAAGCCCTGCCGCGGTTGGCGTAGGGCGGGCTTCTCCCGCTCGCGCAAACGCTCCTCTCCACCCTTGCGGGGGAGATGGCGGAGCTTGGTCTCGCGAAGCGGGCCTTAGCGGAACCAGAGGGGGGTGCGACGCGGCGCGCGTCCGGCGCTCGCGCGCGGCACTGAGATCTCACCACCCTCGTCCTCTGGTCAAGCCAGAGGACGACGCGGAGTAGGTTTGCCTGCCGCACGAGGGCGACGGGCCCGAGCCTTGAATAGCCCCCGGCCGGGTCGGGCCGGGGCGCGAGCCCGAGACGCGGGCCGGGCAGGTCGCCGCTCTCCCTCTCCCCTGGTGGGAGAGGGCAGATTTGCCTTGGCGAGGGAGGAGCTTAGGCAAACCGGGTGAGGGGTGAGACCCATGATGCGTCTCGATCCCGAGGACACCCCTCACCAAGCTCGGCTAAGCCGGCTCTGCCGCCAAGCCTCACTATCCTCTCCCGCCGGGAGAGGATGCCGGCCGCTTGCGTGCCCTGTGCCGCCAACGCCGCGAGCCAAGCGCGATCACGACCGGCTCCCTCATTGGGCCCGGATCGTCCAAGGAACCGAGGGGCGCGTCGTGATATGGGAGCCGGACTCGAAAGAAGTTTAGTCAGCGGCCATCTCAACGCGCCTGCTGAGCCTGTCGCCCCGTGACCTCAAGAAATCGATCGACACGCCGGCCTGACCGTCACTCGCTGGTGAGGAAGTAGCGCCAGGTGCCGTCCGGGGTCAGGCCGACCCGGTAGGACAGGTAGGTGCCGTAGACCTGCATATCGTCGTAGTCGCCGGGGTAGACGATCTTCAGGAGTTCGACGATCTGCGGTCCGGTGAGCAGCTCGACCGGGTAGTGGGCGAAATAGGGCCACACATACATCTCGTCCGGCGTGCCCTCGCCGACATGGACGTAGCCGGCCTCTAGCATCTCGGCGAGCACCGCCAGAATCTCGCGACCCTCCGGGTCGGCGGAGATCGACTTGAGGTAGGCAATGGGGTCGCCGATATCGTTGTAGCTGAACGCGGGCGGCTCTTCATTGGCGTCGATAATCGGCCGGAGCCGCTCCGGATCGCCGGAGTTGGCGGCCTCGAGAATCTGTTCGCGCAGGCGCCGGACGGGGGTCGGAAGTGTGTCGGTATCGTAGCGAACCGTCGGCGCGACCGGCGGCTCGTCCGGGATGTCGATGGCGGTGTCGTCCTCCGGCGGTTCGGCCGGGGCCGCGGGCCGATCGAGCAGGTCGTCGGCGGGGATTTGCGGCATCAGGTCGCCATCCGGCGCGCCCGGTTTGCTCAGCGGCTCGATCGCTTCAAGATCAGGGCCGGTAACGGCGTAAGCCGCACTCGGCGTCAGGCCGAGGCCGGCAACAAGACCCAGCAAGGCGCTCCGGCGCATCGCTCCCCTCCCGCGCGGCTACCCCGCCCGGTTGGTAGTCTAGTGGTCCGACTCTATCCGAAGCAATGCGCGAAACTGCGCGCGCCTTACTGGACCGCCCGCTGCGGCGAGAACTCGAACGCCTGAATCCGGGAAGGGAATGTCGCCGCCAACTCGGCGACGGCGTCCTCGCCGTAGATCGCGATCAGATCGGAGAAGGCGTAGAACAGCGCGGCGTGGGCGAGGATCTCGGGCTCGACCCCTTCCGCCGCAGCTTCGTCCCACGCTTCGCACAGATAGTTGAGCGCCAGCCGCTTCTTCTCGGCAATCGCGCGGTCGTCCGCAGGCGCCGCTGCCTCGGACGCGGGGGTCGATGTCATGAGTGGCCATCCAAAACAAAAGGTTAACGAGTCGCGACGCTAACACGTCAAATGCCCGGCATCAGCCGTATCGTGAAGAAAAGGTTAACGGCATCTTAAGATCCTCGCCGGTCCGGGTAAGGATTTGTTTACTCTTGCCGGCCGTAGCGGGCGACGATGTCGCGGGCGATGCGCTGGCCTTCGTCCATGTAGCGATCGATTGCCAGAGCCGCGGCCGGGGTGCAGTTCCGGTAGACCGCGCTGAACCCGCCATAGCCGCGGTTGAAGCGATCGACGAAGCGGGTGCGCCGCACCGGGTCGGCCTCCTCGGCGTCGATCAGCGCCTGCATCTCGTCCCGCCACAGGCTGCCCTCGTCGCTGTCGCAGAGTTCGCGGAGATAATGCAGGGCGCCGAGGATCTCCGACAGCCGCAGAAGCTGGTCATCATAAGGCGGCGGCGGGATGTCCGGCGCCGGCGCTTCGGCCTCCTGGGCGGTGCCGCCGGTTGCCGCGGCGACGGTGACAAGGGCTGCCAGCACGATGGCAACGATAGGCTTCGGCAAGGCTGGCTCACTCCTCGGGGCGATGGGCCGATGGTGGGACAAATCCGGTGTCGGCCAGAATACGCGCCGTATCGGCGGTCACCGTCAAGTCGGCGAGGTCGCCGGGTGTGAACCAGCGTGCATCGGCGGCGTCGTCACCGGCGCGAAGATCGCCGGCGGTCGCACGGCCGGCAAACACGATGATGACGAAGTGCTTGCCGACACCGGTGTCTTCGTCGTCGAGGCGGATCTCGGCGCGATCGATCTGGCGGTCGATGACCACGGTGAGGCCAGTCTCCTCGCGGACCTCGCGGGCGGCGGCATCGACCAGCAGTTCGCCAAAGCGGACCTCACCGCCCGGAAACGCCCACTGGTGACGCAGTGGCGGCTTAGCTCTGCGAACGAGGAGGACGCGGCCGTCTTCGATGATGCAGACGCTCACACCGAGGACGGGACCGGAGGGCGCAGTCGGCTCAGGCGAGGCATCCGGTGGCATCGCCGCACCCTACTGCCACGCCCGTCCGACGCAAGCGGGCGGTTGTCGACGCCTCCGGTTGCGGCTACGAGGCGAGGGATGTGTGGACGCTTTCTTTTCACAGCGAGAAACGATGGAGCGACGCCGCGGTGGTGACCTATCTGGAAAGAGCGCTACGTCCCGGCGAGACGGTGATTTATCGCGCCCAGCTGACACCCTTCATTTATGCCAACGGACTGTTTGCGGCGGCCTTCGCGGTACCGGTGTTTGTATTCGGAATGTCTTTGCCCGATGCCGCCTCGGAAGCTCCATTCCTGATGGCGGCCGCTCCCCTTTTCATCGGTGTGGTTTTGCTTGTCGGCGCATTCGTGGCCCGAGTCACGACCGAGATCGCAGTTACAGATCAGCGGATCATCCTGAAGCGCGGTCTGGTTCGGCGAGATACGGTGGAGATGAATGTCGGCAAGGTCGAGAGCGTCGACATTCGCCAGTCAGTGCTGGGACGAATTTTCAATTTCGGAACTGTTCTGGTTCGCGGAACGGGTGCAGGCCTCGCGCCGCTGAGATACGTCGAAGATCCACTCGCGCTGCGATCAGCCATAACCAACTGAAGCAAGACCGCCGATGTGTGGACGCTTTCTCCTGATCGCCACGCCGGACGAAGTCGCGGCGCTGTTGGGGTACCTCGACGGCGAGTGGTTTCCGCCGCGCTATAACATCGCGCCGACCCAGCCGATCGCCATCGTCCGCAGGGTCAACGGCGCGCGACGGTTCGCGCTGGTGCGCTGGGGGCTGGTACCGGGCTGGGTCGAGGATCCGCGGCGGTTCTCGCTGCTGATCAACGCGCGGGCCGAGGGCATCGGCGAGAAGCCGGCGTTCAAGGGAGCCTTCCGCCACCGGCGATGTCTGATCCCGGCGAGCGGCTTTTACGAATGGCGGGGCAGCAAAGGCAGTGCCCGCCAGCCTCATCTCCTTCGCCGTACCGACCAGGCGCCGTTCGCGTTTGCCGGCTTGTGGGAAAGCTGGCTTGGCCGCGATGGCAGCGAGATCGACAGCGCGACGATCATCACAGTCGCGGCCCGTGGTGAACCCGCCCGCATCCACGACCGGATGCCGTTGATCCTCGGACCGGAAAGTTACGACACCTGGCTCGGTGGCGACGACCACCGACCGCCGGACCTGCATCCGTTGATCGAGGCCGCGCCGATCGGGTCGTTGGAGTCGTTCGCGGTCGGCACGCGCGTCAACAGCGTCGACAATGACGGGCCTGACCTGATCGAGCCGCCGGCGCCGACGCTGTTCTAGTGGAACGAATTTGACATTTGAGTCCCATGTGCGGCCAAGCTCTCGCTCAAATGTCGAATTCAAAAGTTCCACTAGAAACATAGACTTGCTAGTGGTTCTTATGACTTCGACATTTGCCTGAGCGGGTGTTGCAAGGGGTAGCAAATGTCGGAGTCGAACCACTAGCGCCGGACATCGGCCATCCACGTCTTGTCGATGGGCTCGTCCGCGCTCTCACCAACGGTGTTCGCGTGGATGCGCGGATCAAGTCCCCACATGACGTCGGTGGAGGGCGTGGCCGTCAAGCGCACACCGCGTCGTGACCGGATCGGCGCTGGGCCGACTGTAGCGTCGGCGGGAAAGCCCAATAGCCCAAACCCAGGCGAATCGGCGACACTGAGGCCGAGACGACACGCGCCACCGGATTCGCCGATGCCCGACCGTCCCCGAGCCCCGCCCCGCGCCTGGCAGCGCATGCTCTCCGGGCGGCGCCTCGACCTCCTCGACCCATCGCCGCTCGATGTCGAGATCACCGACATCGCCCACGGCCTCGCCCGGGTCGCCCGCTGGAACGGCCAGACCGTCGGCCGCAACGCCTATTCGGTCGCGCAACACACCCTGCTGGTCGACCAGATCGTCGAGGCGACCGATCCCGACCTCGGCGCCAAAGCGCGGCTCGCCGTGATGCTCCACGATGCGCCCGAATACGTGATCGGCGACCTGATCTCGCCGTTCAAGGCGCTGCTCGGCGGCCGCTACCAAGAGATCGAGGCCCGGCTGCTCACCGCAATCCACCGCCGGTTCGGCGTCAAGACGCCGTTGCCGGCCCGGCTTCAGGCGAAGATCAAGGCCGGCGACCGTACTGCCGCCTACTACGAGGCAATCACGCTCGCCGGCTTCACCGACACGGAAGCGCGGCGCTATTTCGGCCGGCCGCGCGGCCCCAACCCGGCCGATCTCGACCTCGAACCCTGGCCGGCGGTGCTCGCCGAGCGGCGCTTCCTCAAGCGCTTCAATACGCTCGCCAAGCGGGCGGATCGCGGCTGATCCGGTACTACCAACCGCCGATCTTGCTCCTTGCGGATTCCTCTGCGGAAGCTGGTTTGGCATTTTGGGAGGACGCATGCGGCGGTTGCGGCGGCTAAGCCGAGCCTGGTGAAGGAGTTGAAGGCGACCGTCGAACGCACACCCCACCTCCTCATGCTGAGAGCCTGCCCCCGACCCGATCGGGGGAGACCCGGCGGAGCCGGGGCCTCGAAGCACGCACATCCCATAGACGAAGCGCCATCTCCGCGCCGGGTGGAGGCTGTCTCGCGAGAGGCGAAATGGCGTCGTGCGTCTTTCGAGGCTCGCCCGCTTATACGGTCTCGCACCTCAAGATGAGGGCGATTGCGTTTGGTCCAAAGGGTGCGTTTGCATGCGGCGAGGACTTCAGTAGGGGAATCAAAGGGGGGAGGGAACCCAACTTCATCGACGTCGCCACATACCAGAGAAAGCCGCCGCGGGCTCACCCACGCCCCGTCGTCCTCTGGCTTGACCAGAGGACCCATCGAAACCTTTGCTCCGATACAGAATGGTTGTGAACACCTCCGGCATGTCACTGCCCAGCCATGTGCCGCGGATACCGGTCCTCTGGTCAAGCCAGAGGACGACGCGGAGTGGTAGTGACACGGCCACGCCCGCCATGGACGTCATGCGCGGACTTGATCCGCGCATCCACGCGAACACCACCAATGGGGGACCGCACAGCGGTCGTGAAGACGTGGACGGCCGGAACTGATCCCGGATCAAGCTCGGGGACGGCCATGACGGTGGTGCTTGTACCTGACCCTCCGTCGCAGCCTCCCCCCCAACACGCCGGGCCCCAAAATCGAACAACGCTGTATACTCGCCGCGCGAACCGCACCCGCCACCCGGATTCGACCGATGCCGCATGTTCATGTCTGCCCCCTGTCGCAACTCGCCGAGACGGTCGCGGTGTCCGGCGCGAGCCATCTGATCAGCATCGTCAACGAAGGCACGCCGGTCGACCGCCCGGCCGCGATTCCCGAAGCCAATCATCTGTTCATCGGCGTCAACGACATCGTCGAGCCGGCGGAGGGGATGACCGCCCCGGAAACCGAACACGTCGGGGAACTGATCGCCTTCATCAAAAACTGGCCCGCCGCCCGGCCGCTAGTGGTCCATTGCTATGCCGGCATCAGCCGGTCGACCGCTGGTGCCTTCATCGCGCTCTGCGCCGCCCGGCCCGATCGCGACGAGATGGCCACAGCGCGGCGGCTTCGCGAGGCGGCACCGACGGCGACCCCCAACATCCGCATCGTCGCCCTTGCCGACACCCTGCTCGACCGCGACGGCCGCATGGTCCGGGCGGTGCAAGCGATCGGCCGCGGCGAACTCGCCTTCGAGGGCACGCCCTTCGCCCTGCCGCTGGAAGACTAGAGCCCGTGGATCAGGTCGCCCGCCCCCCGATCGAGATCGGCTTGACCGCGGCGATCGTCACGGTCGACGACCAGCAGCCGCTGATCCTGGTGGTCGCCGGCGTCAACGGCGACGATGGCGGCGACACCCCCGACGGCCTGCCGTTCGGGCCGTTCGATCCGATCACGCACCGCACGTTGGAGATGGGCCTACGCGCCTGGGTCGCCGAACAGACCACGCTGAAGCTCGGCTATGTCGAGCAGCTCTACACCTTCGGTGATCGCGGCCGCCACGCCCATCCGGGCGACCGCGGCCCCCACCTCGTCTCGGTCGGCTATCTGGCATTGACCCGCCCCGACCCCAACGCGGCGGAAGCCCTGGCGCTGACAGGTGCACGCTGGCGGCGCTGGTACGATTTCTTCCCGTGGGAGGATTGGCGCGACGGCCGCCCGGCATTGCTCGACAAGGTCGTCCTGCCGGCGCTGAGGCGCTGGGCCCGGCGACCGGCCGCCGGCAGCGTTGGTCGCCGGGGCCTCGGACCGCAGGAGCGCATCCGCCTCGCCTTTGGCGACAAGGGCGGGCGCTGGGACGAGGAGCGCATCCTCGACCGGTACGAGCTGCTCTACGAAGCCGCCCTCGTCGCCGAGGCCCGACGCGACGGCCGCACCCCGGCCGACGGCGCGCCGCCACCCTCCGCCTTCGGCGCCTCGATGCGCTTCGACCACCGTCGCATCCTCGCCACGGCGATCGCGCGGCTGCGGGCCAAGCTGAAATACCGGCCGGTGGTGTTCGAGCTGATGGGGCGCGAGTTCACCCTCACTGACCTGCAGCGCACCGTCGAGGCGATTTCCGGCCGTCACCTCCACAAGCAGAATTTCCGCCGGCTGGTCGAGGCCGCCACCCTGGTCGAGCCGACCGGCACCGCCGCGCCGCCGAAGCGCGGCCGCCCCGCCGCCCTGTTCCGATTCCGCCGCGAAGTGCTGAAAGAACGCCCGGCTCCGGGCCTCCGGGTCGGATCGCGGTCATAATTCCCGCCTAACACACCGCCTGCGGCAAGCGACCATATTGCGCCGCATCAATGGCGGCGGCTACCTGACGTCGCATCATCTCCCGGGCAGGAGGGATCGATGACCAAATGGGTCTACAGCTTTGGCGGGGGCTCGGCTGATGGCAACGCCGAGATGCGCGAGTTGCTCGGCGGCAAGGGCGCCAACCTTGCCGAGATGGCAAGCCTTGGCCTGCCGGTACCGCCGGGCTTCACGCTCACCACCGAAGTCTGCACCTATTTCTACGCCAAGGACCGGACCTATCCCGAGCACCTGATCGCCCAGGTAAACGAAGCGCTCAGGGCCGTCGAGGAGCATACCGGGCGCCGCTTCGGCGACGAGACCATGCCGCTGCTCGTCTCGGTGCGCTCCGGCGCCCGCGCCTCGATGCCGGGGATGATGGACACCGTCCTCAATCTCGGCCTCAACGACCGCACCGTCGAAGCGTTTGCGTCCAGCGTCGACAAGCGCTTCGCCTACGATTCCTATCGCCGCTTCATCCAGATGTATGCCGACGTCGTCCTCGGCGTCGACGGCCGTCATTTCGAGGAGCGGCTGGAGGACTTCAAGGACGAGCGCGGCTACAGCCTCGATACCGATCTCTCCGGCGACGACTGGGCCGAACTGGTCCGCGACTACGAGGTCATCGTCGAGCGGGAAAAGGGCGCGCCGTTCCCGCAGAACCCGAACGAGCAGCTCTGGGGCGCAATCGGCGCCGTGTTCGAGTCGTGGATGACCCCGCGGGCGATCACCTATCGGCGGCTCCACGCTCTGCCGGAGAGCTGGGGCACCGCCGTCAATGTCCAGGCGATGGTGTTCGGCAATATGGGCGACACCTCGGCCACCGGCGTCGCCTTCACCCGCAATCCCTCGACCGGCGACAAGGCGCTCTATGGTGAGTATCTGATCAACGCCCAGGGCGAGGACGTGGTCGCCGGCATCCGCACCCCGCGCGACCTGACCGAGGCGGCGCGGGTCGCCTCCGGCTCCGACCAGCCGTCGCTGGAAACCGCGATGCCCGACGCCTTCTGGGGCTTCAACACGATCTGCGAGACGCTCGAGAAGCACTACCGCGACATGCAGGATGTCGAGTTCACCGTCGAGCGCGGCAAGCTGTGGATCCTGCAGACCCGCAACGGCAAGCGCACCGGCCGCGCCGCGTTGAAGATCGCCGTCGAGATGGCCGAGGAAGGGCTGATCAGCGCCGACGAGGCGGTGCTGATGGTCGATCCGGCCTCCCTCGACCAGTTGCTCCATCCGACCATCGCCCCTGACGCCGAACGCGATCTGATTGCCACCGGCCTGCCCGCCTCGCCGGGCGCCGCATCCGGCGAGATCGTCTTCTCCGCCGACGAGGCGGAAACCGCCGCCGGCCAGGGCAAGAAGGTGGTGCTGGTCCGGGTCGAGACCAGCCCCGAGGACATCCACGGCATGCACGCGGCGGAAGCCATCCTCACCACCCGCGGCGGCATGACCAGCCACGCCGCGGTGGTCGCCCGCGGCATGGGTAAGCCGTGCGTCTCCGGCGCCGGCAGCTTGCGGGTCGACTACCGCACCGAGACCGTGAACGCCGGCGGACGCACCCTCGCCAAGGGCGATGTCGTGACCATCGACGGCGGCACCGGTCAAGTGCTCGCCGGCGCGGTCGCCATGCGCCAGCCGGAACTCTCCGGCGATTTCGGCAAGCTGATGGAGTGGGCCGATCAGGCCCGGCGCATGAAGGTGCGCGCCAATGCCGAGACTCCAACCGACGCGCGCGCCGCCCGCTCGTTCGGCGCCGAAGGGATTGGGCTCTGCCGTACCGAGCACATGTTCTTCCAGGACGACCGCATCGTCGCCGTGCGCGAGATGATCCTCGCCGGCGACGAGATCGGTCGCCGTACCGCGCTCGCCAAGCTGCTGCCGATGCAGCGCGCCGACTTCACCGCGCTGTTCGAGATCATGAAGGGCGAGCCAGTCACCATCCGCCTGCTCGATCCGCCGCTCCACGAGTTCCTGCCCCATACCGATGAGGAAATCGCCGAGGTCGCCGCGGCGATGAAGGTGGAACCGGAGCGGCTGCGCGAGCGGGCGCTGGCGCTGCGCGAATTCAACCCGATGCTCGGCCACCGCGGTTGCCGGCTGGCGATCACCTATCCGGAGATCGCCGAGACCCAGGCGCGCGCCATCTTCGAGGCCGCCGCCGATATCGCCGCCGCCACCGGCGAGACCATATCGCCGGAGATCATGGTGCCCCTCGTCGCCACCGCCGCGGAACTCGACCAGGTCAAGGCGATGGTCGAGAAGGCCGCCGACGCCATTGAGGAGGAGCGCGCTGCCCGGCCCGACTACACCATCGGCACGATGATCGAACTGCCCCGCGCCGCGCTGCAGGCCGACCGGATCGCGGCGACCGCCGAGTTCTTCTCCTTCGGCACCAACGACCTGACCCAGACCACCTTCGGCTTCTCCCGCGACGATACTGCCTCGCTGCTCGCCGCCTATGCCGCCGCCAACATCCTGCCGGCCGATCCGTTCGTCACTATTGACCGCGACGGGGTCGGCGAGTTGGTCCAGATCGCCGCCGAGCGCGGCCGCGACACCCGCCCCGGCATCAAGCTCGGCATCTGCGGCGAGCATGGCGGCGACCCGGCGACCATCGCCTTTTGCGAGGAAGTCGGCCTCGACTACGTGTCTTGCTCGCCGTTCCGGGTACCGATCGCCCGCCTCGCCGCCGCGCAAGCCGCGCTCCGCCACGGCGAGGCCGCCCCACCGGAGGATTGAGGGGCGGCGGTTCAGTCCGACTTGCGAGCCAAGGTCGACCAGTCCGGCTTGGCCAACCACGTCTCCCGGCCGGCCAAGGGCTCATACCGGAAGTCAAGCCTGGCGATCACCTCGAAGTCGTCCTCGTCCTGATGGAGGACGACTTTGTCACCGACCGATAGGCCGAGTCCCTCGACGCGTTTCTCAAGGGGCTCGCCATCGTAGGCTAAGATCCAGTGTTCATCTTCACCGTTGGCGTCATTGAAGTCCGCGTAGATCCTTATCAAGCCGTCTCTCACTCTCGTTTCTTGCGAACTGCCTACTCAGCACACAACCCAGGTGATAGGTTGGCGCGTGGGCGCGCCACGCCGGCCGGCCCGGTTCTTGCTGCCTACGCCCTGATGAAGATCCCATCGATTCCCAACACCACGATCGGCACGGCCTACGGTTCTATTCCGATCTGGCATATGCTCGTCGCCGTCGCTGCTGTCGTGGCGACGATGATACTTGTCGCACGCAGCATTTACTGGGGACTATATATATCCGAGCCACCGCGTGTCGCGCTGATATCGGCGTTCTTCGATTTACTTATGTTTCTGTTGTTCTTTGTTTATCTTTTCTTGGAAGTCCGGACTCGTGGTTTCTCAATAAATCTGTGGGATCCGCTCCGCAAGGCGCGACCGTCCGCTCACTTGGTTGTCATTACACTTTCTCTCCTTTGTCTTTCTTTCTCGACTGGGAGTCTGTTTGAGCTACTGGACTTCGATCCATCCCTGATTCCCTT
Source organism: Bauldia sp. (assembly GCF_965232525.1). GTDB lineage: Bacteria > Pseudomonadota > Alphaproteobacteria > Rhizobiales > Kaistiaceae > Bauldia. Next base: position 4,112,752 of record NZ_OZ246980.1, read on the forward strand.
CGACGAGGATGACCGCAACTTCGTCTGGCGGAGCACCGAGTCGGCTTATGTCATTGCGAGTGTCCTGAATCTGATGACGCTGGTGATTGCCGCACCGCTGGTGGAAGAACTGTTCTTTCGCGGCTTCCTGTTCGGCCGGTTGCGGACGCGGCTCTCGACCTGGATGTCGGTCGCGATCGTTTCGCTTTCCTTCGCGGTCCTTCATCCGCATGTGGTTGGGTCGGCGGTGTTCAGCGTCGTCACCTGCCTGATGGTCATCCGATCAGGCAAACTGACGGGCGTCTTTGTCGTTCACGCCCTCAACAATGGGGTCATTGCCCTCCTCATGGTGTATTGGGCGCTCGGCCTTGAGGAGTCGTTGTTCTCCCTTGATTTCCTCAATCCGTCCTGGCCATTGGTTGTGATCGGTGGCGGCCTGGGGATCGCCGGCCTCTACGCCTCACGATCTTTGTTCGTGGGGCCGAAATACGTGGCCGGAAGAGCTGCGTGAGCGCTCCCTCCCGGTGTCCCTGGCACAAGGTGGCCGCACGCTAACATCACCCGGTCTGGCCCGCCGCCCGCCGCCTCACCGTGGAAGGACTGTACAAATCGAGGTCCGTAAGAGATGGGCGTTTTTATTTGCAGTTCACCGTGATGTAGGCGTTAATCCTTTTAGCAAGGCTCCAATTGGTGCACGTGCAAAGGTTGTGCAGAAGAGGGTAATTGACACACGACATGGGATGTTCGCCCGCGCGGCAGTGCATCGAGTCCGGCACAGCGCCATCACAGAATCCCCCGAAGCTTTTCGTTGCGAATTGCCCAATTGATCTGACATATTCGCACTTTTCTTTATCGCACTCCAACCTTTCTTCGCCAACATCTTTCGATTTATGCTCTGATGCGGACGCGGGTACTTCAAAGACCATCACCGCCGCGACGAGTGCCGCCAGGGCGTGGGAGATTTTGACTCTCACCAATCGGCTCATCACTTCAAACGCCGAACACGTTAAGCGACTTTGTTATCACTAATCTGTTCGCTTGTAAAAAAATCGCAAACGCAGTAGACCTTACCGATCACAAGTATAGCTGAAGTGCGCGTCATCGCCAAACATCGGAGCGTAGCAATGGCAATCGGCGTAATTCGCTCCTGTCGGATATGTTGGAGGATCGCAACTCGGTCCGTTTATTTGCTTGACCGTGCAAGTCACGGGATTTGGCTGATATGTTTGACCATTAGTCTGGCATTGAAGATGAAAAATCGTCTCGGAGACGGCGATCGCGTGTTTTAGATTGCAATTTTCTTGAGTACATACTATCGTTTTCTCGTTCGAGAAAACTGGTATCGTCGACGCATTGTAGCTTACGAACAGGCAAGCCATCACCGTGAAAAGACGCCTGGTTTTCATTCGTCATGACCCTTGCTAACTGACGACAGACACGTGCGTGCGCCACCACGACACAGCTTAGGGCGCCCGGTGGTGGTGGGCAATGGTCAGTGCGCCGCGGAACGTGCCTGGACCCCTTAAGCGACACCCCTTGACGGCCTACCCTCGGACTGAAGCCAAGGCGCTTGGGCCGCTCCTGCGAGGCGAGACATCGCTCAGCCGAACGACCGCCCATCCGCTTGCACCAAGCGACCGTCGGCCGTCGCGAGGCGAGCAGCAGGGCGCGCCATGCGGCCAGCGGTCCGGTATGATCGGCTGCATTCTCTGAGGTCACCGGCAGGAGCCCGGCCGCCTCGCAACGGGAGGGAACCTGCGATGCCCGGTGTCGAAGCGCTCGGCGTTGTCGCGGTCATCATCATGGTGGCAAGCTACGCGCTGGAACGACGCGATCCGATCTTCGTTGCCATATTCTCGTTCGGATGCGCGCTCGCCGCGTTCTATGCTTTTCTGATCGGCTCCTACCCGTTTCTCGCTGCCGAAGGCATCTGGGCGTTTATAGCGTTTCGACGGTGGCGCCGGAGGGTCGGCACTTCGTCCTGATCGCCGACATAGGTGGCCCCTATCCCGCATAATCCTTGCAGGTCGTGCCCTCCGGTCCCTCCTTCAGCCAACCGCCGCTTTTCAGGGTCCAGTTGGTATCGGCGGCGGTCACGTACGTCCACTTGCCTTCCGGAATATGGAAGTAGCCGACATAGTCTCCCGGCAAGATCCGGCCGATCACGTCGGTGGCGCGGCTATGACCGGCGTGAAGCGGCGTCTCCGGCCCCAGCCAGCCGAGGCAGCCGCCGGGAAATTCCTCGGCAATCGGCAGGTCTTTGAGTTGCCGGCGGATCGCCACGTCATCGAGGTCGAGGGTCGCTTGGCTGGTGTCGACCCTGCATTGAAACTGCGCCTCCAGCGCCTGGATCTGCTTCACCAGCGCCCGGTCGTCAGCGCCGAGCGTCACCGACTTGCCGGTGCAGTCGCTGTTGTCGAACACTGCCTGGCCGAGGGTGGAGCCGAAGCAATAGCCGGCCCGATCCATCACCTGATTGCGGGTAAACCAGAGATCGTGGCAGCCGTCGCCGCCGGCGAAGGCCGGCCCCGCAAGCGCTGTGACGAACACGGCAATCCAAAACCAGCGCATCGCGCCCTCCCCTTTCCGGCAACGGCGATCTTTCTTCCGCCACGACAATCGAGTCCATGCGCATGGTACCGACAGATTGTCATGCTACGAAGACCTCAACCGCGCGTATTGCCAGCCGCTCGTATCGCAGGATGATCAATAGACCTTAGGCGTCGCGTCGTTCAAACACCCATCCGAAGTGAGTGATTTGCCATGACCACCTTCACCGTCACCATCGCCAACGACCCGGGCACCACTCCACAAGGGGTCACCGGCGCCGAGGGTACCTTGAGCTGGGCGCTGGCCCAGGCCAACGCCACCGAGGGTCCGCACACCATCGAGATCCAGACCGACGTGACGGTGAACGGCCCGCTGTCGCCGATCTTCAATTCGGTGACGATCAACGGCAACGGTTACACCATCGACGGCAACGGCAACCAGCGCATCTTCATGGTCGGGGTCGACGAGGCGACGCTCAACGATTCCGACTATGCCGGCTCGATCCTCGCCGAGCGCCCGCAGGTGGTGATCAATAACCTGACCATTGCCAACGCCCACGCCGAGGGCGGCAACGGCAGCGGCAATGGCGGCGGTGGCGGCATGGGCGCCGGTGCGGCGCTGTTCGTCAACCAGACGGCAGACGTCACGCTCGTCGGTGTCGACTTCGTCGACAGCAAGGCGACCGGCGGCTTCGGCGGCGCAAATGTTGGGGACGGCGCCGGCGGCGGGCTCGGCGGCGCCGGAAGCGCGATGGGCGGCGGGGGCATATATGGCTTCGGTTTGTGGAGCGGCGGCGGCATCTTCGGCGATGGCGCCTCCTCCACGGGTGGTGGCGGCGGCGGCTATAGCGGCAATGGCGCGGGAGCCGGCCTCAACGGACAGGGCGGCAACCTCGCCATATACGGACTGAGCGGCACGGGCGGCAGCGGCGTAAACGGCGGCGATGGCGGCGCGCTCGGCGGTGGCGGTGGCGGCGGCGAGGAGACCAGTAACCCCGGGAACGAGTTCAGTCCGGGTGGCGGCGGCGGCTTCGGCGGCGCCGACGGAGCAACCAATGGCGGCAACGGCGGGTTCGGCGGCGGGGGCGGCGCGGGCCGCAGCGGAAGCGACGGCGCGTCCAACGGCGGCCATGGTGGCTTCGGCGGGGGCGGCGGCGGCCCCGACGCCACCGGTGGCTTCGGCGGCGGGGGTGGTGCCGGTGGCGTGGGCGCCGGCGGCGATGGCGGGTTTGGCGGCGGCGCGGGCGGCGGCGCAACGGGTGGCGACGGCGGCTTTGGCGGCGGCGGCGGCGCCGGTTCGCCCGGCACCGGCGGCAGCGGTGGCTTCGGCGCGGGCGACGCGACGACAAACGGCGCCGGCGGCGGTGCCGGCATGGGCGGCGCGGTGTTCGTCGTTGAAGGCGGCACGCTGAGGATCCAGGGAACGAGTTCGACCTCGGGCGGTCAGGTCACCGGCGGCGGAGCCATTGGCGACTCTGGCTCGGCGTTCGGTTCCGGCTTCTTCCTGCAGGGCGACGGCACGCTTGTTTTTGCGCTGGGCGGTGCCGCCACCCAGACGATCGCCGACGACATCGCCGATCAGACCGGCTCCGGCGGGACCGGCGACGACGCCGGCGCCTGGGGTATCAACAAGGCCGGCACCGGCACCCTGATCCTGAGCGGGACCAACACCTATAGCGGCCAGACCAATATCAATGCCGGGACGGTCCAGGTCGATGGCAGCGCCATCAACTCCGCCGTCAATGTCGGCGACGGTGGCACTCTCGCCGGAACCGGCGCGGTGGGCATGGTGACCGTCGAATCGGGCGGCACCGTCAGTCCCGGCGCGAGTGCGGGCACGCTCACCACCGACGCCATCGATTTCAAGGGCGGCTCAGTGTTCGCCGTCGAGATCGGGGGCACTGGAGCCGGGGTGGACTACGACGTCATGGCCGTGACCGGAGCCGTCGATCTGGAAAAGCCGACCTTGTCGTTGTCGCTCACTGGCGGTTTCGATCCTGCCTTTGGCGATGCGTTCGAGATCATCGATAACGATGGCGACGATCCGGTCACCGGCAGCTTCGCGTCGCTGGCGGAAGGTGGCCAGTTCGTGTCCGACGGCCGCGCGTTCTCCGTCACCTACCGGGGCGGCGATGGCAACGACGTGGTCGTGACGGCGATCCAGGCGGTGATCAACGGCACCGACAAGGACGACGTCATCAACGCGACGAACACCGTCCATGGCCAGCTCCCCGCAACTGAAGGCGCCGACATCATCAATGGCAAGCAGGGTGACGACACGCTGTCCGGCGTCGGCGGCGATGACCAGATCAACGGCAACAAGGGCGCCGACACGATCGCTGGCAACCAGGGCAACGACACGCTGAAGGGCAACAAGGGCAAGGACACGATCGCCGGTGGCCAGGGCAACGATACGCTCAAGGGCAACAACGGCCAGGACACCCTCAGCGGCGCCCAGGGCAACGACCTGCTCGATGGCGGCAAGGGCGACGACAAGCTGACCGGCGGCGCCGGCGAGAACGCCTTCCGCTTCTCCTCCGATCTCGGCCCCTCGAATGTCGACAGGATCAAGGATTTCGAGGATGGCGACGAGATTCAGCTATCCGCCAAGATCTTCAAGAACATCGGCTCGGGCGGGCCGCTGGATGACAAATTTTTCATCGAGGGCTCCAAGCCCAAGAACACCAACCAGCACATCATCTACGACAAGGACGAAGGCGAGATTTCCTACGCCAAGAAGGGCAGCGACTCGAAGATGATCCTGTTCGCCAAGGTCGACAAAGGGACCGACCTCGACGCCGGCGACTTCTTCGTCGTGTAGGCCGTTCGCTGTCGCTCCTAAGTTGTCTGGAGCGCTGGAGCCGGAGTTGTTAGCCTTCCGCCAAGATCGATGACGCCTCTTCTAGAAGGAGCCGACCATGGCAACGTTCACCGTCACTGTTGGCAGTGATCCCGGGACAGCCAGCGACGGCACGACCGGCGACACGGGCACATTGAGCTGGGCGCTGGCCCAGGCGCTTGCGACCGAAGGGCCGCACATCATCGACATCCAGACCGATGTGACGCTGGCCGGCAACCTGCCGCCGATCTTCAATTCCATGATCATCAACGGCAACGGTTACACCATCGATGCCGACGGCGCCTCCCGTGTCTTCTTCATCGGCGTCGACGAAGCGACCCTGAACGACGAGGACTACGCCGGTTCGATCCTGGCGGCGCGGCAGCAGGTCGTCATCAACGACCTGACGCTGGCCAACGGAGCAGCCGACGGCGGCGATGCGGTCGTCGGTGGTGGCGGCGGCGGCATGGGCGCCGGCGGAGCGCTGTTCATCAACCAGTCCGCCGATGTCACCCTCAACGACGTATCGTTTGTTGACAACCAGGCGGAAGGCGGCAGCGGTGGCGGCCCGACCGGTCTCGGCGCCGGCGCAGGCCTCGGCGGCGACGCCGGGGACTACGACGGTGGCGGCGGCGGCGGCATCTATGGCGACGGCGGCCGTGGCGGCGGCGGCGGCTTTTTCGGCAATGGCGGCACCAACACTGAGGCCGGCGGCATAGGCGGTGGCGGGTTCAGTGGCGACGGGTCGCCGCCCGGCACCGAGGGGGAGGCCGGTGGCCTGTCGATCTTTGGCTTGACCGGGAGCGGTGGCGACGGTGGCCCGGACGTCGGCAATGGCGCTGCGGGCGGCGCAAATGGTGGTGGCGGGGGTGGCGGCAACATAGGGGGTTCCCGCACGACGGGCTCCGGCGGCGGTGGTGGCTTTGGCGGCGAGGACGGCGACCTTGACGGCGACCCCGTGGGCGGCGATGGCGGATTCGGTGGTGGCGGTGGTGCCGGCGGCGGATTCGGCTACCCGTTCGGGGCTGCGGGCGCCGGGGGTTTCGGTGGCGGCGCCGGCGCCGCTAACGGTGCGGGATTCCAAAACGATACCGGCCCGGACGGAGGGTTCGGTGGCGGCGGCGGGGTAGCCCCGACTGCCTTAGACGATCCCGTCGGCGGCGATGGCGGCTTTGGCGGTGGCGGCGGCGGCAGCGGTTACGACGGCACCAGCGGCACCGACGACACCACCGGCGGAAATGGCGGGTTCGGCGGCGGTGGCGGCGGCGGCTTTACAGCCGGTTCGGGCGGCTTCGGCGGCGGCGACAATGGCGGCGGTGGGGCCGGCATGGGCGGCGCGGTGTTTGTCGTCGAAGGCGGCACGCTGACCATCGGTGGCTCGGGCAATACCTCCGGCGGCAGCGTTGTCGCGGGGTCGGCGGAAACCGGTGGTGGCGCGGGCTCCGCTTTCGGTTCCGGATTCTTTCTCCAGGGCTACGGTACCCTCTCCTTCAACATCGGCAGTGGCGACACCCAGACCATCGACGACGTCATCGCCGATCAAACTGGCTCGGGCGGCAGTGGCGACGATGCCGGCGTATGGGGCCTCAGCAAGTCCGGTGCCGGCACGCTGGTCCTCGGTGGCACCAACACCTACACGGGCGCAACGATCATCGCCGCCGGCCTGATGCAGGTCGAAGGCAGCGCCGCCAATTCGGACTTCGCCATCGGCAGCGGCGGCGCACTCGGCGGCAATGGGACGGTGGGCGGGGTCGTGGTCGGGTCCGGCGGGACGATCGGTGCCGGATCGAGCACGGGCGTCCTGTCGACCGAAGACCTCACCGCGGCCGCTGGTGCTTCATTCGAGGTGGAGCTCGGCGGCAACACGCCGGGCACCGATGGCTATGATCAGGTCGTCGTTACCGGTGAAGTCGATCTGGAAGCCCCGACGCTCGACCTGTCCATGGTCGACGGCTTCACCCCGAGTATCGGCGACACATTCACCATCATCGACAACGACAGCGACGATGCGGTCGTCGGAACCTTCGCCGGTCTCGCCGAAGGCGGTGAGGGCGTTCTCGACGGCTATGCCTTCTCGATCACCTACCGCGGCGGCGACGGCAACGATGTCGTGCTCACCGCGATCCAGGCGGTGATCACCGGCACCAGCGGCGACGACGTCATCAACGAGACGAGCACCGTTCATGGCCAGCTTCCCGCGACCCAGGGCAACGACATCATCAAGGGCAAGGGCGGTGACGACACGATCTCGGGTCTGAGTGGCGCCGATCAGATCGGCGGCGGCAACGGCAAGGACCTGATCAAGGGCAACAACGGCAAGGACACGCTGACCGGCGACAAAGGCAAGGATACGATCAAGGGCGGCAACAGCCACGACGTGATCGACGGCGGCAAGGGCAAGGACGAACTCACCGGCGGCTCAGGCGACGATGCCTTCCTCTTCTCTACCGAGATCGGGAACGGCAATGTCGACAAGATCACCGACTTCGGCAAGGGCGACGACACCATCGAGCTGTCGTCGGCGATCTTCGAGAACATCGGCTCGGGCGGTCAGTTGAAATCCAAGTATTTCAAAGAGGGCACCGAGCCCAAGAACACGGACCAGCACATCATCTACGACAAGGACGAAGGCAAGATCTCCTACGCCAAGAAGGGCAGCGACTCCAAGATGATCCTGTTCGCCAAGGTCGACAAAGGCACCAAGCTCGACGCCGACGACTTCTTCGTGGTTTAGCCTGTCCGACTGGCGCTAGTCCGGCGCGTCGATCGGGGTTTCCTGAAGGAACGAGACCCGCCATTCGTCGCCATCGCGTTTCCACAACGACGACGTGAACACCCACGACCACGACGGACGCTCGCCGCTATAGGTCCCGTCGAACGACGTCCTGAACGTCAGAAAGGCCGTGTCGTCATTCATGAACGTGACGTTGGGACTGTGGGTCTCGTCGTCCGTGATCTCCAGATCGATCAGGGTCCGGACGACCTGGTTGACCGTGAAGGGCGCCCCGTAAAGTGGTGTGACGAAGACGGCGTCCGGCGTCATCACTTCGCGAACGACCGTCGCATCCTGATCGCGGAACCCGGCCTTGAGCCGCTCGAGGCTCTCGACGATCGCCTGTGAGTCGGCGGCCTCGTCCGCGTAGGCCGCGGGCACCGCCACGCCAAGACCACACGAAACGACAACGAACGGAACCAGCAGCGTCTTCATCTCTTTCCTCACCCCCTGCAGTTCGATTGCCGCCAGCTTGACCGGCAACGCCGCCGCAATCAAGCCGGGAACCGCCCCCTTCGACGCGGACATCACCGTCATCAAATCTGCGGCAACGAAGCGACCGCGTCACATTCGCGTCGGCGCTGGCACGGACCACCGAGCCACCGGCTCTGTCGGCTTCAAAGACACCGCTCTGTCGGCCTGAATCAAACACCCCAGCTGCCGGCCGCCAATTCTGGTTTTCCCGTCCATCTGATCCCGCCGCCATTCTGATCACGCTGATCACGCCACAAATTCTGATCCCGACTCTCAAGGGCTGACTCAGAATCCGGATTGACATACATACCAACTGTCCGGTATATATTTTCCATGCCGAGACCGACCAAACACCAGCCCGAGCGGGGCGATGCACGGACGCGATTGCTCGAGGCGGCACGCGGCGTCATTCGGGAGAAGGGATTCACCGCAACCACGGTCGACGATCTGTGCGCCGCGGCCGGTGTCACCAAGGGCGCGTTCTTTCACCACTTCGACAGCAAGGAAGCGCTCGGCGTCGCGGCGGCCGCCTACTGGGCGGAGACGACCGGCGTCTTCTTCGAGAACGCCCCCTACCACGATCATGACGATCCGCTGGACCGCCTGCTCGCCTATGTCGATTTTCGCAGGAGCATCATCGACGGCGATCTTGCCGAGTTCACCTGCCTGGTCGGCACCATGGTGCAGGAAGTCTATGGCTCGCACCCGGCAATCCGCGACGCGTGCGCCGCCAGCATTTTCGGTCACGCCGCGACGCTGGAACCTGAGATCCGCGCCGCGATGCAGGCCCGCGGCATCGCCGCCGATTGGACCGCGGAGAGCCTGGCGCGTCACACCCAGGTCGTGCTCCAGGGGGCCTTCATCCTGGCCAAGGCAAGCGGCGATGGAGCCGTCGCGCGCGAGGCCATCGACCACCTGAAACGCTACATCGAGCTGTTGTTCGCCCAGCCGGCCAAGAGGAGGAAGGCGGCATGACCGCCCGCGACGACATCATTGCTTTCTGCGACCGCCTCGGCGCGGCCTACCAGGCCAAGGACGCCGACGCCATCGCTGCTGGCTATGCTCCCGACGCGGTGATTTACGACCTCGCGCCACCGCTGGCGCGGCGCGGTCTCGATCGTGATGAGACCGCCGCCTGGCTTGCGACCTGGGACGGACCGGTGACCTTCGACGGCGACGATGTCGATCTCGTCGTCGCGGGTGATCTCGCGTGGATGACGATGCTCAGCAACATGCGCGGCACCAAGACCGACGGTACTGACGTCGATCTCTGGTTCCGGACCACGACGTGCTTCCGCAACACCGACGACGGCTGGCGGATCGTCCACGACCATGCGTCGGTGCCGTTTCTGATGGACGGCAGCGAGCGTGCCGCCCTCGCCCTCAAGCCCTGACATCCCATGCCCGCCGACATCGGCGAAGAGGAGGACCCCATGACCGAGAAGCCGAACATGAACCAGCTGATGAATGGGGTGATCCCCTATCTCGGGATCGAGCGCGCCGGTGAGGCGATCGCGTTCTACGAGAAAGCCTTTGGCGCGATCCGGCTCGGCGACGTGATGCGGGACGAGCAAGGCCAGATCATGAATGCCAGCCTCGCCATCAACGACGGCGTTTTCATGCTGATGGACTACATGACCGATCTCGGCGACCCGCCTGCCAAGACCGGCCAGAACTTCACCCTGACGCTGGTGGTCGACGACGGCGACATGTGGTGGTCGCGCGCGGTCGATGCCGGCTGCGAAGTCACCATGCCGTTCGAGAAGCAGTTCTGGGGCGATCGCTACGGCCGGCTGCGCGATCCGTTCGGACTCGACTGGGCCGTGGACGAACCGTCGGCCGAGAACCGCGCCGCGGCGGGCTGACCCGATGGCACTCCCGACACAAGCCATGACGATCACCACCGGCTACGACTCGAGGCTGTTGCAATGACCATTCGCGTCTCCGCCCTGGATTGGGCCCCGGAATCCGCGCGCGGTTTCGTCAAGGATCTGCGGGTCCGCTGGGCCCTCGAGGAGGCTGGCCTGCCTTACGAGATCGTTCCGGTCTGCGGGGACGAGCGTGCGTCGCCGACGTACCGGGAGTGGCAGCCGTTCGGACAGGTCCCGGCGTTTTCCGATGGCGACACCAGGCTGTTCGAATCCGGCGCCATCGTTCTCCACATCGCGGCAAGGTCCGAAGTCCTCGCGCCTTTAGGCGCGGAAGGACAGGCACAGGTGGCAACGTGGATCATCGCCGCCCTCAACTCGGTCGAGCCGTACGTTTCCAACGTGGTCGAACTCGATGCCTTCTATGCCGGCGAGGCCTGGGTCGAACATCGCCGCCCCTCGGCGCTGGCGGCCCTCGCCAAGCGTCTCGATGCCCTCGTCGTTTGGCTCGGCGACAAGGACTTCCTCGAAGACCGGTTCACCGCCGCCGATATCGTCATGGCGACTGTTTTGCGGGAGCTGGAGGAGAGGCCGATCCTGACCGAACGCCAGCCCCTTGTTGCCTATCGCGAGCGCTGTCTCGCCCGCCCGGCCTTCACCCGCGCTCTCGCCGCCCAGCTTGAAGAGCTCGGCTCGGCCTAAGACGACACACCGTAACAATTCGTGATCCGCCTGCCCCGCTGTCGCCCGCCGGCCGCCGCATTCGGCGGCTGTCGTAGGTTTGTCGTCTCGGCGTTAACTGTCTTTCAAGGTTAATCGCCCATCACTGGACGAATGTTGGGGTGTGTCGTCGCGGGCCCGAGGGGTCAGGCATCGCGGTTGGCGACACGGTTGCGTGGGTGGAGTGACCGCGTCCATGGTGCGATCGACAAGACGGCCGCGTCCGTCAAAGCCGACGATGACGATTCGGGTGATGGTTGCCGGGGTCGCGTTGGCGTTCTCGTCCTCGGAAATCGCCAATCTGATCCCTGGCGAAAACGGAACAATCCCGGGCCTTTCGGCCAGCGCGGCGACCACCGTCGCCGTCCGGGCGCCGACCGAGATTTCCTTCCACCGCATTCATCGCGGCGCCAAGGCCGACCGGCGTTATTACCGCCGCGAGGATATCCGCGCCGGCTACATCCACACCGTATCCCTGTTCGATCCGATCGAGGCCGGCCCCAACCGGTCGCGCATGGCCTTCGTATTGACCGCGCAGCAGAAGGCCCGCGCCATCGCGATCGCCAAGGCCGAGGCCGAAGCGGCGAAGCGGGCCGCGACCACCGTTGCCGCCGCCGAAGCTGAAGCGAGTGCCGGCCCGGCCGGCAAGGTTGGCGCGGAGACCACCGGCGGTGTGATCGTCGCCTACGCCCCGGCGTCGGATCCGGTCACCGACGCGCCGTTCGACGCGGTAATCGCCGACGGTTCCCTCGATCCACATGTGATGATCCCCGGCGTCGCTGCGACTCATGCCTGGGTCAACAAGCCGCTGCCGGCCGCGGCACGCTCGGCGAGCGAACTCAAATGCCTCGCCACCGCCATCTATTTCGAGGCCCGCGGCGAGCCGGAGGAAGGCCAGATCGCCGTCGCCCAGGTGGTGCTCAACCGGCTGAAGAACCCGACCTATCCGAACACCGTCTGTGGTGTTGTCTACCAGAACAAGCACCGCCGCAATCGTTGCCAGTTCTCCTTCGCCTGCGACGGGCGCCGCGACCGGATCACCGACAGCCGCTCGTGGGGCGTCGCTGAGGAGCTCGCCAAGAAGGCGGTCGAGCAGCAGGCCGACACCTTCCTCGAGGAGGTCGGCTCGTCGACCCACTACCACGCCACCTATGTGCGTCCTCGCTGGGCCCGGCGGATGAAGCAGTCCGACAAGATCGGCCGCCACATCTTCTACAACACCTACCGCGGCGGCTGGAGCTGAGTCCCGGGGCGCCGCGCGCCGGCAGTCAACATCATCCTACCTCCTCATGCTGAGGCGCTTCATCATCCCACCTCCTCATGCTGAGGCGCTTCGCGGAGCGAAGCCTCGAAGCACGCACACTGGTGCCGCGCGGGTTTCCTCGCCTTGCAGGAGAGAGCCAGCCCCGGCTCGATCGGGGATGGCGAGGCTTGGCGGCGGAGCCGGTTTAGCCGAGCTTGGTGCGGGGTGTTGGCCGTGCCCACATCGTCCTCCAATCGCCGCCGCCGCCCTTCCTCCCTGTCGTCCTCCGGCTCGACCGGAGGACCCATCGAAGCCGTTGCTCCGATGAAGATCGTGACGCCGGCGCTGGCGCCTCACTGCACAGCCACGCACCGGCGATACCGGGTCCTCTGGTCAAGCCAGAGGACGACGGCAGCGATACTCCACTGTCGCGCGTGAACACCGCCGGCAACGCCCGCACCGAACGCCAATCTCCCGACCGATCGCCGCTCAGACATCTGTCTGGCGGTCCAGCCGCTGAAGGCTTATTGTGGCCACCCAAGAACGGCTGATGCCCGACACCCTGAACAGGAGGAACGTCCAATGCCTACACAAAAGACCGACATCCTCGACGTTGACGATGATCAAATTGGGATTTTGTTCTCGAAAGCAAACCAGAAATGGAAGATCAATGAAGATGTTTTCGTAGGAGCATCGGATATTGCCGTTGCCAGTGAATTTAAGAAGAGCAAATTGATTAACAAAGGCGACCTTTTTGGGAACAATAACGGCGTATTTTTCGCGAATGACAAAAGTATCTTGATCAACAAGAAAGAAGGCTCGATCCTTTCGGAACTTGGCGTTGAATTTTCTAGCATTGCCACTATAAACAAAGGAACTGTGGAGAATTACGGTGCTATTCGCGGCTTGGACGAGGTCGGTATCCGTGTTGATGACGTAACTAAATTTGAGCTAAGCAACTACGGTCAGATTGTCGGATTTGAAGTCGGCGCGATTTTTCTGGAGATTCCGGAGGGAGGGCCAAAAGTCGAGAATGAGGGCTTAATTAAGACGATCAGCCCGGGCGAAAATGCAGGCGTTTATATGGACTACAGCCCGAACGCCAAGTTGACGGTGATCAACAAAGCGGACGGGACGATCAAAGGCATGTACTCGGTTGGGGTCGAGGATGGCCGACTCGACCTTGAAAACCATGGAAAACTCAAAGGCGATGTTGTAGCCGATGGTACCGACAAGTCGGACAAGGTCATCAATAAGGGCGACATCCAGGGTAGTGTCTTCCTTGGCAGCGGAGACGACACTTACAAAAACAAAGGCGGCGAAGCCGGCAGGATTTTCAGCGGTGACGGCAACGATAAACTCACGGCTGGAAACAGCAAAGACAAGTTCGTTTTCTTTGGCCCGCTGGATGCGGCGACCAATGTCGACCGGATCAAGGAGTTCGAGTCAGGCAAGGACAAGCTCCTTCTCGACCAGGCCGTCTTCACGTCCCTGACCGGTCCGGGTGGGCTCGAAAGCTCGGAGTTCCGTAAATCGAAGAACGCCAAGGACAACGACGACTACATCCTCTACCACAAGAATTCCGGCCGGCTCTGGTACGACGAGAATGCAGACGGTGCCGGCGGGAAAGTCCTGATCGCACGGCTCGACGAGGGGCAGAAACTCAACGCCGACGACTTCAACGTGATCGTGGCATAGCCAAACGCTGCCGGATGACGCGGCTCCACCCTCTCCCGGCCCCGGGAGAGGGACTGCGGTGTTGGCGACGTAAAGCGCGGTAGCGCTGCTCCAGTTGTTTCCTCTTCCGCGGGCAAGAGCGAGAAATGTCCTCTCCCCGCGGGAGAGAGCCCGCCCCGACTCGATCGGGGGACCAGCGAGGCCTCACTGTCGCACGCTAGCGGCGCCGGCACCGAGTACCAATCTCCCAACCGATCACCGTTCAGACATTTGTCTGGCGACGCAACGGCCGAAGGCGTATTGTCGCTGTCCGAAAATCGGCCCCGGCCAGTGCACAACATTCTGAGTGGGAGAAACGTCTCATGCCTACACAAAAGAACGACATCTTCGCGTTTGACGGCAATGGAATAGGGATTCTGTTCTCAAAACCAGACCAGAAGTGGAAGATCAACGAAGGCGTCTTCATAGCGGCAGGCAATATTGCCGTTGCCAGTGAATTTGAGAAGAGCAAGCTGATAAATAAAGGCGAGTTATTCTCAAATAACGTCGGTGTGATCTTCACCAAAGACGATAGCAATTTTATTAACAAAAAAGAAGGCTCGATCCTATCAGGAAGAGGCGTCGAATTCTCGAATGGTAGCACTATTGATAAAGGATCTGTTGAGAATCACGGTGTTATTCGCGGACTCAACGACTATGGCGTCGTTGCTGAGGACGTGACCAAATTTGAGCTGAGCAACTACGGCAAGATTGTTGGAACCGAGATCGGCGCGGCTTTTGACAGTATTCTCGAAAAGGGGCCGAAAGTCGAGAATGAAGGATTGATCAAGTCAATTGGCCCAGGAGAAAATGCGGCCGTCTATATGAATGATAGCTCGGACGTCAAATTGACTGTGATCAACAAAGCGGACGGGACGATTGAGGGCCTGTACTCGATTGTCGTCGACGACGGTCGGCTCGACCTTAAGAATCACGGAAAACTCAAAGGCGATGTTATACTCGATAGCACCGGTAAATCCGACAAGATCATCAACAAGGGCGATATTAAGGGTCAAGTCTTCCTAGGTTCGGGTGACGACACCTATAAAAACAAGGACGGCAAGGCCGGCAAAATCTTCAGCCAGGACGGCAATGACAAACTCACGGCCGGAAACAGCAAGGACAAATTCGCTTTCATTGGCCCGCTCGATGCGGCAACCAATGTCGACCGGATCAAGGAATTCGAGTCGGGCAAGGACAAGTTCTTCCTCGATCAGAATGTGTTTACAGCGTTGACCGGTCCGGGTGGCCTCGAAAGCTCCGAATTCCGGAAGTCAAAGAACGCTAAGGACAACGACGACTTCATGCTCTACCACAAGAATTCCGGCCGGCTCTGGTACGACGCGGATGCCGACGGTGTCGGTGGGAAGGTCCTGATTGCAAGGCTCGACGAGGGCCAGAAACTCAACGCCGACGACTTCGAGGTGGCTCTCTTCGCATAGCCGACACGCTGCCGGCTGACGCGGCTCTTCCCTCTCCCGGAGCCGGGAGAGGGACTACGGTGTTGGCACTGGGCGCCAATCTCCCAGCCCGGAGATGGGAAGAGAGTTCGGCTGAGCCACTACCGAGAACGCCCCTCTCAGCCGTTGCCGAAGACGGCGAAGCTCGGCCTCGCGACGCGACCCGCGCCGCCCTCGCATCGCCGCCGCCCCTCCTCCCTGTCGTCCTCCGACTTGTGTGGCAAGCCGGAGGACGACGCGGTGCGGGATTGACACCCACCCCCTCATGCTGAGGAGCGGCCGAAGGCGGCCTCGAAGCACGCACCACCGCACCCCCCCTCACCCCGCCGCCACGTCCAGGCCGACGTCCAGCGACGGTGCGGAGTGGGTGATCCAGCCGGACGAGATGCGGTCGACGCCGGTTTCGGCGATGGCCGCCACCGTCTCCCGGGTGACGTTGCCCGACGCCTCGGCGATCGCCCGGCCATCGATGATCGCCACCGCCGCGCGCAACGTATCCGGCGTCATGTTGTCGAGGAGCACAGCATCCGGTTCGGCGGCCATCGCCGCATGCAACTGCTCGAGGGTGTCGACCTCGACCTCGACCTTGACCAGATGGCCCGCGAAGGCGCGCGCCGCTTCGATCGCCGCCGCGACGCCGCCGGCGACCGCGATGTGGTTGTCCTTGATCAGCACCGCGTCGTCGAGGCCGAAGCGGTGGTTGGCGCCGCCGCCGCAGCGCACCGCGTATTTCTCCAGCGCGCGCAGGCCCGGTGTCGTCTTGCGGGTGTCGCAGATGCGGGCGCCGGTGTGCGCCACCCGCTCGACCAGGTCGCGGGTCGCCGTGGCGATGCCGGAGAGGTGGCCGAGGAAGTTGAGCGCCACCCGTTCGGCGGCAAGGATCGTCCGCGCCGGCCCGTCGATCCTGGCGATGCCGTCGCCGGCGCCGACCGCCGCGCCATCGCCGCACTCCACGACGAACCGCACCGCCGGATCGACCGCCCGGAACGTCGCCGCGGCCAGCGGCACGCCGGCGATCACCCCGGGCGTGCGCGCCGCGATCGTGCCGCTCGCCCGTGCCTCGGCGGGAATCGTTGCATCCGAGGTGATGTCGCCGGCCCGGCCGAGATCTTCCTTCAACGCGGCCGCCACCACGTCGTCGACCAGCAGTCGGGGCAGGACCGGCAGCTCGGTCATGGCGCGTCCTCTTGCGGCAGCGCTCGCTCGCCGATGTGCTCGGCGACCATCACCAGATATCCGTCCGGGTCCTGCACGAAAAGCTCGCGCTGCCCGCCTTCCCGGTCGCCCCATCGCCGCCAGACCTCGCGGATATCGCCATAGAGCGGCCACGCGCGCGCCGACAGGGCGTCCGCGACCACGGCGAGATTGTGGACGTAGACCTGGAATAGGGCGCCCCGCCCGTAGGGCGTTTCCATCGGCCCCGTCTCGAAACGCCCGTGCCGCTGGCAGAGCATCACCTGCGCGCCCTCTATTCGTTCGAGGTAGACAAAACCGGGGCGGCTGAAAGCGACACCGAACCCGAGAAGGTTGCGCCAGAACCGAAGGCTGCGGTCGAGGTCGGACATATGGAGTTCGACCATCAAGCGCGGCCAGCCGCTCCGCGGCGGCGCTTCTGCCGCCTCACCCAACCAGCGCTCCCTCGGGCCTTCCGGCACCCGGCACACCGGGCACCGCCTCGGCGTCGGTCAGCGTCAGGAAGCTGCGGCGGCGCCAGGCTTCGATCGGCTCGGGGAAGTCGGCGCGCTCGTGGCCGCCGCGGCTTTCCTCGCGGGCGAGCGCGGCGGTGGCGATCATTCGCGCCGCCACCAGCATGTTGGCGAACCGGGCCGAATCGTTGTCGGCTTCCAGCGTCGCGATCGTCGCAAGCGCTGCGATCAGGCCGTCGCGATCGCGCACCACGGCGACGTGGTGGGCCATGGCCTCGCGCAGCGTTCGCACCGCGTCCCCGTCCGGCGGCCCTGCCTCGCCGCCGGGGACCACCGCCGGCCGCATGGTTTCGGGCACCGGATCGTGCTCCGCGACATCGTCGGCCACCCGCGCGGCGAACACCACCGCTTCGAGCAGCGAGTTGGAGGCGAGCCGGTTGGCGCCGTGAGCGCCGGTCGAGGCGACCTCGCCGCAGGCCCATAGCCCGTCGATGGTGGTGCGGCCGGAGGCATCGGTCAGCACCCCGCCCATGTGGTAGTGGGCGGCCGGCGCCACTGGGATCGGCTCGCGCGTCGGATCGATCCCCGCCGCCATGCAGGACGCGTAGACGGTCGGGAACACCTCGTCCATGCGCTCGCCGACCGCCTCGCGGCAGTCGAGATAGGCGCCACGGCCGGCGGTGACTTCCTCGTGGATCGCGCGGGCGACGATGTCGCGCGGCGCGAGTTCGGCGTCGGCATGACGCGCCGTCATGAACCGCTCGCCGGCATCGTTGATCAGGGTTGCGCCCTCGCCGCGCAGCGCCTCGGTGGCGAGCGGCGCCGGGTCACGGCCGACCGCGATCGCGGTCGGATGGAACTGCACGAATTCGGGATCGGCGATCACCGCACCGGCCCGCGCCGCCATGCCGAGACCGGCGCCTTCCGATTCCGGCGGGTTGGTGGTCACCGCGTAGAGGTAGCCAACGCCACCGGTGGCGAGCACCAGTGAGCGCGCCGGATAGAGCACCGGCGGACCGCCGGTGGCGGGACGGGCGATGATGCCGCCGACACGCTTGCCTTGCAGCGCGATGGACTCGCCGACATAGCCTTCGATCAGCCGGATCGACGGCGTCTCTCTCACGGCGCGCACCAATGCCGCCATGATCGCCGCACCGGCCATGTCGCCCTTGACGTGGATCACCCGCCGCTCGCTGTGGGCGGCTTCCCGCGACATGAGCAGATGCCCTTCGAGGTCGCGATCGAACGGCACCCCGTATGCGAGCAGGTCGTGGACCCGCGCCGCCGCGTCGGCGACCATCGAGCGCGCGATCTTCACGTCGACGATGCCCGCGCCGGCGCCGATCGTGTCGGCGAGGTGCTGCGCGATCGAATCGCCCGGCGCTATCGCCGCGGCGATGCCGCCTTGCGCCCAGGTCGACGATGCCCCCTCGCCGATCGGCGCGGTAGCGAGGATCGACACCGGTCGCGGCGCCAGGCTCAGCGCGCAGAACAGGCCGGCGAGCCCGCCGCCGACGATCACCACGTCGTCGCTGCGCTCCGGCGGCTGGCCGGGGAACAGCTCGGCCTGGGTCGCGTCAAGCATTGGCCTCGCCTTCGGCGGCACCGAGCGCCTTGGTCATCGGATGGCACGCGACACCGAAGCGCGGCTCGGCCGGGCCGTTGTCGACCCAACCGGCGGAACGATAGAACCGACGGGCGGTGCAGGTACTCGACAGCCGGGCCACCGTAATCCCCCGCGCGCGCATCGCCTGCTCCATATGGCTGAGCAGGGCCTTGCTCACGCCGGACAGCCGCGCTTCGGGCGCGACGTAGTTCAACCGAACCTCACCGTCGTCGCCATAGCACCCGACGCCGACCACAAGGCCGGCACGCTCGGCGACCACCAGATGATGGGCGGGATCATCGATCCAGGTCCGCACCGTGTCGGGCGCCTTGTTGGCGGTCCAGCTTTCGATGTTGGCAGGCTCGCCGCCATGGTCCTGGTCGCAGAGCTCGGTGATCGAAGCGATGAGCACACGGCTCATCGCTTCCGCATCGCGCGGTTCCGCTTCACGAATCTCCATGAGACAGCGCCCCTTCCGAGGGTTGGAACCCGTCAGCTCTTCAGGTTCACCATGCGCTCGACCGCCTCGCGGGCGCGGCCGGCGACCAGCGGATCGACGGTGACCTCGTCCTTGAGCTCGACCAGGCTGTCGAGGATCTTCGGCAGGGTGATCCGCTTCATGTGCGGGCAGAGATTGCACGGGCGGATGAAGTCGACGCCGGGGGTCTCCACCGCGATGTTCGACGCCATCGAGCACTCGGTGACGAGCAGCGCCTTGGCCGGCTTGTGATCCTTCACGTAGCTGATCATGCCCGAGGTCGAACCGGTGAAGTCGGCGACGTCGATCACCTCCGGCGGGCACTCCGGATGGGCGATGATCTCGAGGCCGGGGTTGGCTTCCTTGTAGGCGAGCAGTTCGTCGGCGGTGAAGCGCTCGTGCACCTCGCAATGCCCCTTCCACGACAGGATCTTCACGTCGGTCTGGGTCGCGACGTATTTCGCCAGATACTCGTCCGGAATGCAGAGCACGGTATCGGTGCCGAAGCTCTCCACCACCTGCACCGCGTTCGATGACGTGCAGCAGATATCGCTCTCCGCCTTCACCTCGGCCGAGGTGTTGACGTAAGTGACGATCGGCACCCCGGGATAGCGCTCGCGCAGAAGCCGCACGTCGGCGCCGGTGATCGACGCCGCCAGCGAACAGCCGGCCCGCTGGTCCGGGATCAGCACCATCTTGTCGGGATTGAGCAGCTTCGACGTCTCGGCCATGAAGTGGACGCCGCACTGGACGATGATATCGGCGTCGGCCCTGGCCGCCTCTTGGGCGAGCTGCAGCGAGTCGCCGACGACATCGGCGATGCAGTGAAAGATCT
The DNA here is from genome assembly GCF_965232525.1 of Bauldia sp. Lineage (GTDB taxonomy): Bacteria > Pseudomonadota > Alphaproteobacteria > Rhizobiales > Kaistiaceae > Bauldia. Next base: position 4,132,938 of record NZ_OZ246980.1, read on the forward strand.
CCGGCGTCTGATAATTATGCGCCAGGATCACCGCGTTACGCTGTTGCTTCAGGTCGTTGATCGCCTTGATATACGGCGCCATGACCGGCCACTCGATCGCCGGGATCACGTCCTTGACGCGCTCGTAGAGATGCGCGGTTTCCCGGGCGACGGCATCGGTGTATTCGAGCGGCGGCTTGGCGATCGGCGCGAACCGTCCGCCGTCCGACGGGCGCTCTGCGATGATCGGATCCATGGCGGGCTCAGTATCTAGCATCGGTGTCTCCCTTCGCCCGCCTCTTTATACTCATTCTGAGCATAAAGAGGCCTTGAAGATAACCGGCCGAAGCCGGTCATATGTCAGTCGAAAGATCGATATAGGCACTTTTTGAGCAAAAGTCCAATCGCCTGTCGGTCCGGATCGTCGCAGGCGCCTTGGCAGGCAAAATCCGGGGGTGGGCCGCTTTCCGGCTGCAGGTCCGTGCGGCCCCGTTCGATCACCGGTCACTTGGTCTCTAGGCGGTACTTCAGGAACGGGGCGCCGTCGTATTCGACCTCGCCGACAAAGTGCGCACCGAGCCGCCTGAGACCGCCGAGGCGAGTGCGCGACGGCGGTACGAGGAACGTGACGAAGGGAATGCGGTCGTCAGCGACCGCGAACGCAAGCGCCTTCCTGGCGATACGCGGCCCGAGCCCGAAACAGTCGGGCTTCAGCACCAGCCCGAAATCCCACGCGTCGCCCTCTTTCTGAAACCCGCCCCATCCGACATAGGCATCGTCGTGGAGAATAGCCCAGTGACCGAGCCCGTCGCGGCGCCAGCGGGCTTCCTTGTCGGCGATGAACCTGGCGAGCGCGTCTCGGTCCCAGTTCGGCGTGAGCAGGGGCATGTGCTCCGCGAGCCGAGGATTGGACATATGGGCGATAATCTCGTCCGGCGGGATGTTCGGCAGTCGTGCGAATGTCAGCCTGGCGTCGGCTTCAGTGCTCATTCGCCCATGCCAGCCGGAACCGCCCCGTCAGTCGATCTCCACCACCAGCCGGCCCCGCACCTTGCCGGCAACGATGTCATGGGCGGCGGGCACGATGCCACTGAACGGAATCCGCGTGGTCATCTCGACCAGCTTGTCGCGGTCGAGGTCGCGGGCGAGCCGGTTCCAGGCTTCGATCCGGTTGGCCTTCGGCTGGTAGACCGAGTCGATGCCGATCAGCGACACGCCGCGCAGGATGAACGGCGCCACCGAGGTCGGCAGCTCCATGCCGCTGGCGTTGCCGCAGGCGGCGACGGCGCCGCCGCGCCGCGTCTGGGCGATGAGGTTGGCGAGCGTGTTGCCGCCGGCCGCGTCGATCGCCCCGACCCAGCGCTCCTTGTCGAGCATCTTCGGCGACCCGGCAAATTCGGCCCGGTCGAGGATTTGGCCGGCGCCGAGCCCGGCGAGGTAGCCGTGTTCGCTGGCGCGCCCGGTGACGGCGACCACCTGGTAGCCGAGGCGCGACAGCAGCGTCACGGCCATCGACCCGACCCCGCCGGCGGCACCGGTCACCACCACCGGCCCTGAGTCGAAGTCGACTCCGGCGCGCTCCAGCGCCATCACCGCCAGCATCGCGGTGTAGCCGGCGGTGCCGATCGCCATCGCCTCGTCCGGCGCGAAGGCGTCGGGCAGCGGGATCAACCAGTCGCCGTCGACCCGCGCCATCTGGCTGAAGCCGCCATAGTGGACTTCGCCGACGCCCCAGCCATTCAGCACCACGCGCGTACCGGAATCGATGTCCGGCCGGCCCGATGCGGTAACGGTGCCGACGAAGTCGATGCCCGGGATCATCGGAAAGCGTCGCACCACCGGTAGCTTGCCGGTGATCGCCAGCCCGTCCTTGTAGTTGACGGTCGAGAATTCGACCCTGACGTCGACGTCGCCGTCCATCAGGTCGTCGGGCGTCAGCCGCGCCTCGGCGACCGACTGCGCCTTGGTGTCTTCGTCGCGGGTGATCAACAGCGCTTTGAAGTCGTCCATGAATGGTCTCGGCTGATGGGCATGGGGCGGGATGGGCGAGTGTACCGCGCGCGCCCGGAGCGCTCAAATGGATGGGGTACTGCCTAGCCGACACACGATGTGGCCTATTATTGAGAGTGGTATTGTCGCTTGTTCCCTCTCCCCGCGGAGCCGGGGCCTTGAAGCACGCACCGCGGCATCAACATTCCGACCGTCACCCCGACGAAAGTCGGGGTCCAGGCACCGCGCTTTCTGCTGGGACACCGGCCAGCCAGATGACATCGCCTTCGATGGATTCCGGCATTCGCCGGAATGACGGTTGGTGCTTGTACCGGTGCGGGGCTCACATGCGATCATCCTATGTATCATGCTGAGGAGCCGCCGAAGGCCGCCTCGAACCACGCACAGCTTTGACATGGCACCACCCTCTCCCTACCGGAGAGGGCTGGCGGCGTTGGTGGCGCGAGCCGATTGCGGCCGCCCCTCCTCCCTGTCGTCCTCCGGCTTGACCGGAGGACCCATCGAAACCGTTGCTCCATTGACGATCGGGACGCCGGGCCGACCGAGACGCCTGCCGACACAAGGATGAAGCACACTGCGTCTTTCGAGGTTCGGGCATACGCCCTCGCATCCCCGATCGGGTCGGGGACAGGCTCTCAAGATGAGGTCGGTGATGTCCGGCCCGAAACACACCCCGCCATTGGATCGCCCGACAACCCCCTCATGCTGAGGAGCTTCGCGGGAGCGAAGCCTCGAAGCACGCACCCAGACTGAGACAGCGCACCACCCTCTCCCTACCGGAGAGGGCTTGCGGCGTTGGTGGCGCGAGCCGTATTGCCCTCCACGGCCGCCGCCTCTCCTCCCTGTCGTCCTCCGACTTGACCGGAGGACCCATCGAAGCCGTAGAAGATCGAGACGCCGACCTCGGCGCTTCACTGCCCGGCCGCGTACCGGTGATATCGGGTCCTCGGGTCAAGCCAGAGGACGACGGCTGGACGGGTCCCGGGTGCCGTGCGCGAACGTCAGGCGCCACCATCCGCCCCTCTCCACCCTTGCGGGGGAGACGGCGGAGCTTGGCCTCGCGCAGCGAGCCTTAGCGAAGCCAGAGGGGGGGTCATCCTGCAGCCCCACCGCCGCCCACCGTCCGAGCCCTACCCCAACACCCCCTCGGTGACGTAGCGCAGGATCGCCACCACCTGCTCCGGCGTCTCGGCGACCGCCAGCGCCGCGGCGTCGACCTCCTTCAGCGCGTGCCCGTGCTCCGGCGCATGGAGCACGATCAGCGGCGTGCCGAGCGCCGCCGCGTAGCCTGCGTCAAAGGCGGCGTTCCATTGCTTGTAGCGGTCGCCGAAGCGCACCACCACGACGTCGGCGTCGTTGATCAGGGTGCGGGTGCGGATGGCGTTGAGCTTGGCACCCTTGTGGTCGTGCCAGAACTTGTCCGGCTCCGGTCCGAGGATGGCGACGCCGCAATCGTCGGAGGCGCCATGGTCGGTGACCGGCGCGGTGAAGGCGACGTCGAGGCCGGCGGCCTTCGCGCCGGCTTCGATCTGCTCGCGCCAGTCGGTGTGGATTTCGCCGGAGAGGTAGACGGTCCAGGTCATGGTCGGTCGCATTTGAGGTTGAGAGGATAGGTCCGCAGTTCGCCGTCGCGCGCGGGAGTGTTCGCGCCGCGGGCGAAGAGATACGCGCCGGTCCCGCCGATCGCAACCACCCTCAAGCCGTCGATAGTACCGGCCGTTCCACCTGGCGCTCGACGATCGGCAGGTGGACGATCGCCGCCATGATGCCGAGCGCCACCGACAGCCACCACACCCCGTCATAGCTGCCGGTGCGGTCGTAGAGGAAGCCACCGAGCCAGACGCCGAGGCCCGAGCCGAGCTGGTGGGAGAAGAACACGAAGCCGAACAGGGTGGCGAGGTAGCGGGTGCCGAACATAATCGCCACCAGTTGCTGGGTCGGCGGCACCGTCGACAGCCACAGGAAACCGATCACCGCCGAGAAGATCAGCACCGAGGGGATGCTCGGCGGCACCAGCAGGAAGACCACCACCACCGCGGCGCGGGTGATGTAGATGATGGCGAGCAGGTAGCGTCGCGGCATGTGGTTGGTAAGAAAGCCCGAGGTGATCGACCCGAAGATATTGAACAGCCCGATCAGGCCGATGGCATAGCCGCCATAGATCGCCGGGATGCCGATATCGTTGAGGTAGGGCGGCAGATGCACGGTGATGAAGGCGACCTGAAAGCCGCAGACGAAGAATCCCATCACCAGCAGCCGATAGGAGCGATGGCCAAAGGCCTCGCGCAGCGCCTCCGGGATCGACTGGTCCTTTTCGTCGGCGGTCACCGGTACTGCCGACGGCTTGCCCTTGAGCACCACAGACAGGAGCGGCACCACCATCAGGATCGCCGCCATCAGGAACAGCGCGGTCTGCCAGCCATAGGCCTGGATGAAACTCTGGCCGATTGGTGCGAACAGGAACTGGCCGGCCGAGCCGGCCGCCGTGCCGAGGCCGTAGCCGATCGCCCGCATGTGATCCGGCAGGAGCCGCGCGAAGGCGGCGAGCACCATCAGGAACGCCGAGCCGGAAATGCCGAGGCCAAGGAGCACCCCGGCGGTGAGCTGCAGGCCGACCGGATCGCTGGTCTCGGCCATCAGCGCCAGGCCGAGGGCGTAGAGCAAAGCCCCGCCGGTCAGCACCCGCGCGGTGCCGTACCGGTCGGCGATCATCCCGGCGATCGGCTGGCCCACCCCCCACATCAGGTTCTGGATCGCGATCGCCAGGGCGAAGATCTCGCGCCCCCAGCCGTTCTCGGTGGTCATCGGGGTCAGGAAGAACCCCATGGTCGAGCGCGGCCCGAAGGTGAGGCCGGCGATCAGGCAGCCGGCGACGATGATCAGCCAGATGGGAACGCCGTCGACCCGGCTCGCCGCCGCGGCGCGCATCGTCGTCTTGCTTGGACTACTCGACATGGACGTCAGAATACCCCGGCGTGGCCTTCGGGACCAATCTGGATCGTGAATGAACCCATGACCGGCGTTGATGGATCGGCGGGCGAAATGCCGCCTCTACGCAGCCCGCCTTACGTCGCAAACGCACTTGATGATTGCTCGAAAAAGGATATAATAAACATACGGCAATCTTTAGTTGTTTTGAGCAATGCTGCAGGGTAACTTTGCTCAACAAGCGATACTCGCAGGTATCTCCGCGCTGGTTGGACTAGCGGCTGGCATGGTTCTCGCGTCTCAGGAAGCTGAGATCGCAGACAACCGATTCTTTCTCCAGAAACAGGCCGAAACGGCAGATAGGATCGCTGTCCATTTCTCGGGCTATCTGGAAAACTGGAGGCGGCTGCGCGATCACAGCACGGATCTTTCTTCGCGAAAACAGCAACCGACAAACGAAGAAATACTCCTTCTTAGACGTATGGTAGACGGAAGGGATGCCTCGCGGGACGGATTGATATCGTCAATCAACTCTGCCGCATTGTACTTCGATTCGGAAGTCATTCGACTAGCCTACGAGTTCCAGGAATGGGATGAAGAGCAGTCCGTGAAACCGGAGAGTGAGCTACCCAAATTTTCGGAATGGAAAAAGAGGAGCAAAAGACTTCTTAAGGCAATCCGAGAGGACTTGGTTCAGTGAGATTTCTTCCTTTCTTACTCATGTTGCCAGCCTGCGCAGCTTCCGCCGCCGAAGAAAAGGATTGGTGGACCGAGTGCCCCGGACCTGGATGTCCAGCCACCCATGGACAGTTCGAAACCGAGCGCTTGGCGACTGATCGGGAACTTCCCGAAGCGGATGTCTCGATCGAAAAACAGGAAGAGCTTTTGAAGCGAGAACTCGATCTGATTCAACGTGAGCGGAAATTACTGTTCGAGCTCGAACGCCTGGAGTGATCAAGAATCACTGTCGCGAAGAGGGCCCCGAAAGATCGGGGCCCTCTGGTCATGGGACGACCGGCGCTAAGCCCCGCCGGTGAACAGGCTCGGCCACAGGCCGAGGATGCCGAACAGGATCAGGTAGAGCGCGACCACGTAGTTCAGGATCCGGGGAAAGATCAGGATCAGAATACCGGCGATCAGCGCGATGATCGGCTGGATGGTGAGAACGTTCATTTCCATGGAATTGCCTCCTGGCTTGATCGCCCGATGGCGCCACCCGCATCTCGGACAGAGCCGACAGCCATGCGGCGAGCCCTTCAGGGCCGATCCGTCGCTCCAAACCCCGCGGCCCCGTCTCCTCGGACGTCAGCCCGGAGCGATCCGCCGGCGCTCTAGCCGTCTCGCCCGCGAATCACCGGCGCATAATGCCCGATGGCGACGAAAGGGGTAAAACCGTTCCGCGAAGCCGGCGGGCGCTACTCCTCGGCGCGGAGGGCGAAGAACACCGCGACGACGCCAAGCGCGACTAGGGCGATGACCATCCCCACCGCGCCGCGCTCGCCATACCAGGCGAAGGCGTGAATGATCGCCAGCAGCAGCATGCCGGTGGCGAGGATGTAGAGCCGCGGCGCCCAGGACGCGCCGGTGCGCAAGCCCCAACCGGTGAAGATCAGGAGCGCCGCCGTCGCCAGTTCGCCGATCACATGGAACCACGCGCTCAGCGGCCGGGTTTCGAGCTCCGGGACGTCGCCGGTGGCGATGAACCAAACCCAGAGCAGGATCATCACCACGCCGACGGCGATGGCGAACAGGCCGGCGCCACGCGCGTAAGGGTGCTTCGACGGAGCGGCGTGTCGGTCGGTCATGCTGGATCAGCCTTCGATTCTGGTGAAGTCCGCGACCGCGCGGGTCGCCACGCGGATGCCGTTGAGGAGGCGCAGGCGGTTGGCACGCACGGCGGCGTCCGGGTCGTTGACGAGAACGGTGTCGAAGAAGGTATCCACCGGCGCCCGGAGCCGCGCCAGCGCCTGCATCGCGTCGTCGAAATCCTCGACCTCGACCGCCGCCTTCACTTCGCCGGATGCGGCGCCGATCGCCTCGAACAGCGCCTTCTCCTCCGGCTCGCTGAGGAGATGCGGATCGACCGCGCCGTCATACGCGACCCCGTCCTTCTTCTCCTCCTCGCGCAGGATGTTGGCGGCCCGCTTGGTCCCGGCGAGCAGGTTGCGACCGTCGTCGGTATCGAGGAACCGCCCGAGCGCCTCCACCCGGCGCACGATCAGCACCAGGTCGTCCCGGCCGGCTGGCGCCTCGGTCTGTGCGTCCTTCGAGGCTCGCTCCCCTTCTCCTTCCCCTGCAAGGTGGCTCCGCGCAGCGGAGTCGGAGGGGGTCTGCAACGTCTCAGGGTCTGGCGCCGACCCACCAACCGCGTCCCCTCCCCCCTTACGGGGGAGGGTCAGGGAGGGGGGTACTTCACCGATGGCAGCACTACCCCCCTCCCGGCGCACCGCGCCGATCCCCGATCGAGCCGGGGACAGGCTCTCCGCCGCAAGGGGGGAGGTAGAGCCCCGGGCACCGGTAGGCGATGAACCAACCTTCCGTTCCGCCGCCTCACTCAGCACCGCGTCAACCAGATCGTGCCGCGCTCCCTGCTCGCGCAACTGCACCTTCAGCCGATCGTGGAAGAAAGCAAGCAGATCGGCCGCGATCGACACCGCGTCGGCGGTGACGTGGCGGGCAAAATCCGTTTCCGGCGCGTGACTGTCGAAGTCGACGCCCTCGGCCACGTCCTCGTCCGCATAGGCGCGGGCGAGATAATCCGCGTAGGCCGGGTTCGCCGCCGCCTGATGATGCAGCGCCGACACGAGCTGACCGGAGAGCAGCGGCCACAGCCCCATGCGCGCGTCGTTGTCGACGACGATCCGGATCACCCCGAGCGCGGCGCGCCTGAGCGCATACGGGTCCTTCGACCCCGTCGGCTTCTCGTCGATCGCCCAGAAGCCGACCAGCGTATCGAGCTTGTCGGCGAGCGCCACGGCGATCGCCACCGGTTCGGCCGGCACCCGGTCGGACGGCCCGGCCGGCTTGTAGTGATCCTCGATGGCCGTCGCCACCGCCGGATGCTCGTCCTGCGCCACCGCGTAGTAGCGGCCCATCAGGCCCTGCAGCTCGGGGAACTCGCCGACCATCTCGCTGGTGAGATCGGCCTTGGCGAGCACCGCCGCCCGCGCCGCAAGATCCGGATTGGCGCCGACCAGCGGCGCGATCTCTCGCGCCAACCGCGCGATCCGTTCCACCCGTTTGCCTTGCGTGCCGAGCTTCTCGTGGAAGATCACATCCATGGCGGCGAGCTTGGCGATGCGCTGGTCGAGCGGCTTGGCGAGATCGAGGCCGAGCCGCTCCGCCGCCGCCCGCATCGCCGGTGTGTCCGGATCGGGCAGGCTCCGCCGATCGGTCTCCCAGAAGTGACGGGCATCGGCGAGCCGGGCATGGATCACCCGCTCGTTGCCGGCGACGATCGCCGCCCCGCCATCCGGCGCTTCGATATTGGCGACCAGGATGAACTTGTTGGCGAGGCGGGGGCGTTGTGCTGTATCGGCGGGCGGGCGCGCCGCGGTCTGTGCGTCCTTCGAGGCTCGCTCCGCTCGCACCTCAGGATGAGGCTGTTGGCGTTCCTTGGAACCAATAATGTCGTCGCCGCTGACTCCCTCGCCGGTTTGGCTGCTCCCACGTTCCTCATCCTGAGGTGCGAGGGCGTCAGCCCGAGCCTCGAAGGACGCACGATCGTCCCGATCGTCGTCCCCTCCTCCCTTGCGGGTCAGGGGAGCCGGTCCCGACTCCCGCATCACGAAGCACTTCTGGTTGACCCGGATCGTGGTGCGGATCACCTCCGGCGGGATGTCGAGGAACGCCGCGTCGAACGAGCCCACCTGCACCACCGGCCACTCGACCAGCCCGGCGACTTCCTCCAGCAGCCCATCGTCCTCGACAAGGTCGAGGCCGAGCGCCAGCGCCCGGTCGCGGGCGTCCGCCGCGATGATGTCCTTGCGTCGGTCGGCGTCGAGCACGACCTTCGCCTTCTCCAGCTTCGCCACATAGTCGTCGAAGCGGGCGACCGCGATTCGTCCCGGCGCCATGAACCGGTGGCCGAAGGTCTCGCGGCCCGACGCGATCCCGTCGACGGCGAACGGCACCACTTCGGTGTCCGAGGTTTCCGGGCCGAACACGCAGAGGATGGTGTGCAGCGGCCGCACCCAGTTGAGGCTCCCCGGCTCCGCTGACGCTGCCCCCCAACGCATCGACGTCGGCCACGGGAACGACCGCACCACCTCCGGCACGATGTCCGCGATCCAGTCCTCCGCCGCGCGGCCGGGCTTGTCGATCACCGCGACATAGACGTCGCCTTTCTTGTCCGGCCGGATCTCGGCCTCATCGATCGACGCCAGTCCCGCCGCCTTGACGAAGCCGGCGATCGCCTTCTCCGGTGCCCCGACCCGGGGGCCCTTGCGCTCCTCGCGCTTGTCGGGCGAGCGCGCCGGGATGCCGTGGACGGTGAGCGCCAGCCGCCGCGGCGTGGCGAACGCCTTGGCGCCCTCGTAGACCAGCCCGGCCTCGACCAGCGCGTCGGTCACCCGCTTGCGCAACACCTCGGCGGCCCGGCGCTGCATCCGCGCCGGGATTTCCTCGGAGAACAGTTCGAGCAGAAGATCAGGCATGGGTGTTGATCACTCGCCGCCGGCTATCGCCGCAATCCCTCTCCCCTTGTGGGAGAGGGTGGGCCCGCGCGCAAGCGCGGGGTCGGGTGTGGGGAGCCCCGTGCCAGATTCATCGACAACAAATTCCATACTCGCCCCCTCACCCGGCTCGGCTTCGCAGCCTCGCCACCCTCTCCCGCCGAGGGAGAGGGTCTGGCGTCCGGCATCCGCCGTGACGACGCGCGTGCTTCGAGGCTCCGCTACGCGGAGCACCTCAGCATGCGGCCGTGCTGTGTGTACCGAAGGAGGAATCCTGGACACCTGTTTGCCTTCCCCATCGAAACTGCCCAACCCTTTTCATCCCGAGAGCCTGCGCCCGCTCCAGTCGCTCGGTCAAAACACCAACGCCTCATCCTGAGAGCCGGCCCCGGTCTCTGAAGCCCAACCCTCCTCATGCTGAGAGCCCGCCCCCGGCCCGATCGGGGGCGCGAGCGAAGCGAGCCTCGAAGCACGCACAACCGCCGCAATCCCTCTCCCCTTGTGGGAGAGGGTGGGCCCGCGCGCAAGCGCGGGGTCGGGTGAGGGGTGCCCCGTGCCAGATCCACCCGAGGGCAAATCCCGCGATCGCCCCAACCACCTTCCCTCCCCCCTTTCGGGGGAGGGTCAGGGAGGGGGGTATCGCTATACCACCGCACCCAAATACGTCGTCCTCCACCCCCTCCTCCCCGTCGTCCTCCGGCTTGACCGGAGGACCCATCGGGGGCGGGCGAGACCGACGAGCGGCCCACGCCGTGCGAACCAACCGGCGGCGCAACGGTTTCGACCGGTCCTCCGGTCAAGCCGGAGGACGACAGTGGAGCCAAACCGCCGGGGGCATAGCAACCCGCGCCCGCCCTGTCACCAGCGGCGCCCGTTTCCGGCGAGGTCCGGCGCTTTCAGCGTTGGCCCAGCCATCCCCGATTTCCGGCGTGACTTCGACCCGGACGAGTCGCAGAAATCGACTTAGATGGAATACGCCGACCAAATTGACTTGAGCGTTTGCCACGAGCTACCTTTGATTGGGGCTGAATTAGAAAGGATGGCGACGTGACCTGGAGATTTTTCATAAGCGCATTTGCATTCGTGCTCTTGTTGAGTGCAAACACGGCGAATGCATATACATGCAGTGTCGCGAGCCCGGGCACTTCCTGCATCGAAACTGAGCATGTGCAAGGCGGCCATACAAGTCCCAACTACAGTGGAACATGTGTGTACTCGGACGGCACTGACTCTCGGCCCGCGACCATGACCTGCGCAGCTTCGAGCCCAGGCCATGAAGATATGGGGTGCAAGTCCGACTACAATTGGTGTCATTGCCATAATTATGACGGTAAGAACCATACCGACCCAATCAACGTTACTTACGGATGCTGATCTTTTAGAACTCGCAGTCCGTCGACACCTCTTATTACAACTACTATTAGTTTTCTTTACAACTACCATTCCTCACACAACAGTTCTTAATCTTCGCCGTGACTGTCTGTGGATTATTTGCATCATGATTACAATCGCAGCCGTCTTTGCCACCGACAATACAGCTAACACTGGCGTTCTTACTCTTACACGAGAGCTCCAGTTGAGGTGGTGGTTTATAATCGATATCGTGAACCTTCACGCCGTAACATTCCATGGTAATCGTTGTATTTCCTTTGTGCACAGTAAAATCTTCGGTACACGATGTTTCGTCTTGGCAGTTGAAGTCCTGGTTGGGATTCGTAGCATGCATCGGCGACGCCATCAGTAACAGCAAAGCCGCCATGAAGAACGCTTTCAAGCTCACAGAACAATACATCGAATCACCTGCTTACGCCCTGAGTGTCACATTGGCTAAGCGCTGTTCCGATTGGCCGGCTCCCGGCAGACATCGTGAGCGCTTGGCGACACTATGATGCGACCCAATCGACATGGCAACGTTGCTGTGAATCTTGTGGCCAGGGCATCTGCGCGCAGGCCCCGAATTCCTCCACCAGCGCCGAGCCTTTAGTCCAGGTCCTGGCCGAAGGCGATGTCCTGGTCGTCGAGATCCTGGATGCCGAATTCGAGCACGTCGTAAGGCTGACGGCCGAGTTCGTAGTCGATCCGCGCCCCGCGTTCCTTGAGTTCGGCGAACATCGCCTCGGCGTCGTCGACCCAGAAATAGGCGTTCCAGGTCTTGTCCTTGATCCGCCAGGAGGGGACGATCGTGTGCCCGTCCGGCGCCTGGGAGAGCATGACGAAGGCGCGGTCGCGGCGCAGGATCGCGAACTCCGGCCGCGGCTCGCCATAGATGCCGCCGACCGTGAAGCCGACCTTGTCGCGCCAGTAGTCGACCGAGGCCGGCAGGTCGGAGACGAACAGGATCGGCGCCTGCTCGGTGATCTTGGCGGTGGTCATGCCGCGTCTCCCGGGCACTGGAGTTCGAGCTTGATGCCTTCCGGCCCGGCGACGAAGATTTGGCGCAGATCCCTGCCGGGCACGTCGGAGAAGCGGTAGGCGATGCCGGCCTGGTCGAGTTCGGCGGATTTTTCGGCGAAGGCGAACGGCCCGAAGGCGATGTGGTCGACCCAGGCGACCCCGTCCTCATCCCGGTCGGAGCCCTGCATGTGGATCAGTGCCTGCTCCCCGAGATAGAGCCAGTAGCCGGGGAAGTCGAACGGCGGCCGCGGGCCGACCTCGAGCCCGAGCACGGCGACCAGGAAATCCTTCATCGCCTCCTGGTCGCGGGCGCGGATGTTGATGTGGTCAAGCTGCATCGGTCAGTCCTCCCCCTTCCGTGGCGAGCCATGCGGCGCCGCACGCCTTGGCGAGCTCGCGCACCCTTAAAATATAGCTCTGCCGTTCGGTCACCGCGATGACGCCGCGCGCGTCGAGCAGGTTGAACGCGTGGCTCGCCTTGATGCACTGATCGTAGGCCGGCAAGGCCAGCCGGTGGGCGCCGAGATTGGAATCCGGTGCCGTCTCACCGGCCGCCAACAGCGCCTGGCACTCGCGCTCGGCGTCGACGAAATGGCGTTTCAGCATCTCGGTATCGGCGTGTTCGAAATTGTGGCGCGAATATTCCTGCTCGGCCTGAAGGAAGACGTCGCCATAGCTGACCCGCTCCGCCCCGTCGCGGCCGTTGAAGTTGAGGTCGTAGACGTTGTCGACCCCTTGCACATACATCGCCAGGCGTTCCAGCCCATAGGTCAGCTCCCCCGACACCGGCTCGCAGGCAAACCCCGCCACCTGCTGGAAATAGGTGAACTGGGAGACCTCCATGCCGTCGCACCAGCACTCCCAGCCGAGCCCCCAGGCGCCGAGCGTCGGGCTCTCCCAGTCGTCCTCGACGAAGCGCACATCGTGGAGCGCGAGGTCGAGGCCGATCGCCTTCAGCGAATCGAGATAGAGGTCCTGCAGGTCTGGCGGCGACGGTTTGATGATCACCTGGAACTGGTAGTAGTGCTGCAGACGGTTGGGGTTTTCGCCATAGCGCCCGTCGGTCGGCCGCCGCGAGGGCTGGACATAGGCCGCCATCCACGGCCGCGGCCCGAGCGCCCGCAAGGTGGTCGCCGGGTGGAAGGTGCCGGCCCCCATTTCCGAATCATAGGGCTGGAGGATGACGCAGCCATAGTCGGCCCAGTAGCGCTGGAGCGCCAGCATCAGGCCCTGGAACGACCGGTCCGGGCGCATGTGAGGGGGAACAGTTTCGGGCATCGGCAACGGTCCGGGCAACGATGGGCGCGGGGCGCGCCAGTTATGGCGGCGTGGGAGCGTGGGTCAAGGTGGGGGGTGGCTGCGTGGTCGGTTGGCGGCCCAACGCCGTCATTCGTTTGCCTTGTCGGAAATGGCGGCTTCTGACCCACGTCGGACACTCATGTCGGCGACGGCGATCGCTGCCTTGCGCCCGAGCGACAAAGTGGGGCGGCATCCCAGCGATGTTGATCGAGTGCCGTTCAGCGCCTCGATCCAGCCGCGCGGGCAACTGTGGAAAACTGAGTCTCGTGCAGCCGATCCATTTCGTTGTCGAACCGGGCCCAAAGCACGGCGCCCTCGTCGCCGAGCAGCTCGGAGTCGCGTTGGAAGCGATTCTCCTCGTGCACAGCATCCAAAGGATCGCGCCAAGGGAAAGCTGCCGTCGCGGTCAGCCTTGCAAGCGTCGCTTCCAGGCGCGAGCGAATCGCTGCCCGCTGTGATTCCGACAAGGTGTTGCGCTTGGCGTCGTCTTGGGTGAACAAATCTGCTTGAGTGATTCTCATGCCGGCAGCCTACGCTCTCGCGCGCGCGGCGGCAACGGTGAGCCCCAAGCAGGAGGGGACAAGTGGCAAACGGCTGGCGCCGAGATCGCCTGCCCGACATCGTCCGTTCGATGGCCTCCCGGCCGCGACACGAGGCGTTGCGGGGTCTTGTCACGGAGCTCCTTCGGGAAGGGTTCGGCGCGGCGTTCAGCGAACTGGAGCACGAGCGATACCTCGTCGATAACAGTGGGCGCATCGACGTAGCATGGGGCGCCACGGTCATCGAACTGAAGAGCGATCTTCGCCGCGAAGAGCGCGATGTGGTGGCCCGCATGCCTGACTACCTGGCCGACGCGAGCCGCGGAAGCACGCCCGGCCGCACAACGGTCGGTCTTGCCACCGACGGTGCGACCCTGCTCGCCTATACACTCGATCGCAGTACGCTCAACCTTATCGGCCGCTACGACGTCGACGTCGAGCATCCCGAGCGGCTGCTGGGTTGGCTCGAGCCACTGCTCTCGCCCATTCCCGATGTGGTGCCAACGCCGATCGCGGTGGCGCTCGCCTTCGGCCGGTACAGCCTCGCCTTCGGCCGCGCGCACGCAGAGCTCCAGCGGCAGTGGTCTGAGGTCAGCGGTCATCCCGAAGTGCGGTTGAAACGCAACCTATGGGATGGACTGCTGCGCCAAGTCTACGGCGACGACGTCGGCAGCGACGCCCTGTTTCTCCAGCACACCTACCTGACCATCCTTGTCAAGGCGATCGCGGCGCGCGTCCTCGATCTGTCCGTCGACGATTCTGCGGAGATGTTGTCGGGTCGACTTCTCGCGAACGAGGGCCTTGTCGGTGCCGTCGAGGCCGACTTTTTCGACTGGCCGCTGCTCGCCCGAGGCGGCGATGATCTGGTGCGCTCGCTTGCCGCCGAGACAGTGCGCTTTCGCTTGCGCGACGTCGAGGTCGACGTTCTCAAAAGTCTGTATGAGAGCCTGATCGATCCCGACGAGCGCCACGACCTGGGCGAATACTACACGCCCGATTGGCTGGCGGCGCGGGTCGTCGCGGCCGCCATCCCGCGCCCGCTGGAACAGCGCGTGCTCGATCCGTCCTGCGGTTCGGGGACCTTCCTATTCCATGCGCTGCGCCGCTTGATTGAAGCGGGCCGGGAAGCCCAGCTGGCGCCGGCAGAAATCGTCGCCACCTGCGCCGATCGCGTGTTCGGGATCGACGTCCATCCCGTCGCGGTCGCGCTTGCGCGCGTCACTTGGCTGCTGGCGCTCGGCGACCTGGTGCAGGATCGGCCGCCCACGCTCAGCGTTCCCGTCTACATGGGCGACTCCATGCAATGGAACCTGCGCCCGCTGGGCGCATCGGCCGAGGTGCTTGTGGATGTGCCGCCGAACGATCCGCCCTTGCGCATCCCCGCCGGGCTGGCGAGCGATCAGAAACTGTTCGAAAGCGCGCTAGACGAACTCAATCGAGGGCTCGACACTCTTGCTGAACCGGAGACGATCCAGGACGCTATCGCGCGGGCCGGCGCTACGGCCGAGGATGCGGCGATGCTTGGCAAGACCTTCGTGCAGTTGAAGCAGCTCTATCTTGACGACCGTAACCACATCTGGACGTTCGTCCTGCGCAATTTGCTTCGTCCGGTCTGGTTCTCGCATCCCGAGCACCGCGCTGACGTTCTCATCGGCAATCCGCCTTGGATCGTCTATCGCCACCTGAGCGCGGACATGAAGGACCGACTGCGTGAGGCGCTGCAGGGCTACGGTCTCTGGGTCGGCGGCAGCCTCGCCACGCACCAGGACATGTGTGCTCTGTTCTGGGCGCGCGGCGCCGAGCGCTATCTGCGCGAGGGCGGCACGGTGGCGCTCGTGCTGCCCTATGCAGTATTCAACGCTCCCGTGTTCGCCGGGGTGCGCGACGGGAGCATGGGAAGCGTGAGAGTAGCGATTACCGGCGGCTGGGGTCTGGAGCGGGTGTGGCCGATATTCGGCGCCCAGTCGGGCAGCAGCACGACTAGCACCTGCGTGCTGTTCGGTCAGCGCGATCGCGCCGGTCCGCCACCGGCCGAGATCGATCGCTGGGTGGGCGTGCTCCCCCGGCGCGACGCGAGTGAAGTTGAGGCGGACGAGGCGCTCGCACATGTCCGCGCCGCTTGGCCTCGGTCGCGCACGCTGATCGCCGCTTCGCCCTACCGTCAGCGGTTCCGTCAAGGCGCGAGCCTGAGCCCGCGCCGTTTCTTCCTGGTCGAGTACGCGGCTACGGGGCGCCTGCAGAGCCGTCGAGAGGCGCCGCGCGTTCGTGGCCGCGTTGGCAATCTCGACAAGCGGCCGTGGACGAGCGTGGAGCCTCCCAAGGGCCCGGTCGAGCGCGCCTTTCTGCGCCGAATCGCGTTGGGCGAGTCCGTCGCGCCTTATCGGCTCCTCCGCCTCGTGACCGGCGTGGTCCCGATGGATGATGGAGCGATCCTAACGGCGGCCAGCGCGGACGCACACGGACATCGTGGACTTGCCGCTTGGCTACGCGACGCCGAAGCCAAGTGGAACGAGCACAGCAACAAGGATGCCAAAGGTAACGCCCGTATGACACTTGCCGAGCGCGTCGATGCGATGGGCACACTTAGGGCTCAAGCCAATCGAGCACCGGTACGAGTTCTGTATACTAAAGCCGGAACGCGGTTGAGTGCATGCTGGACTGAGGACGACGACGTAGTTGTCGATACAAAGTTATACTGGTCTGCGGCGCATTCAGTCGAAGAAGCCGCCTACGTGGCGGCAGTGGTGAACTCTGCAGTCGTGCTCGATCGCGTCAGGGATCTCCAGCCGGTTGGCCAGCGCGATCCGCGCGATTTCGACAATCTGGTTTGGACGCTGCCGATTCCCGAGTTCGACACGGCCGAAGCGCTGCACGCGGACCTTGCCTCAGCGGCGCTGCGCGCCGCTGAGGTCGCGGCGCGCGTCGAACTGCCTGACGATGCGTATTTCACCACCAAGCGGCGGATGATCCGGGAGGCCTTGGGTACCGACGGCGTAGCGGAGACCATCGAGCGCCTCGTCGACGCGCTGCTTCCTCCCTGATCAAAGGATCCGGTACTCGTCCAATCCGCCAGACACGGAAAAGCCGCCGCCTACCCATCGCGCTTTCCCCGGCATCCCCAATCTTCGGGTTCCTTTTTGGAGCCCCGATGATCGCAACGCCGGCCCCCACCCTCACCCCATATTCCGCCGTCACCTCCAGCGCCCGTGACACCCGCGATCAGCGTCACGATCTCCGGCGCGTAGGCGGTCAGCACCGCCGTCAGCCAGCGGCGCCAAACACGTTCGGGCTGCGGCAAGGGGCACGTCGAAGCGCTTGAGCAGCCGAACCGTGCCGGCGGCGGCCAGCCGGTCGTCGCCCGTCGCCCACGAATTTGACGATGAACGGTCGCGCCAGAGCCAGCCGCGCCAGAGCCAGCCGCACTAGGGCCAGCCGCGCTCGCGACGGGTGGCTTGGTGCGCGGCGCTAAAAACGCCGGTTCACGCCCGAACGATGTCTCCGGGCAGCGAATTCACCGTCATGGTGTCGCTCGGTTGGAAATGAATGACCGAGCGGATCGATTCCCCCGCCTTCAGGAGGTCGAAGGCGGTGTTGATCTGCTCATGGGTCATGTGATGGGTGATGTACGGGTCGACGCTGAAATCGCCGCGCAGCCATTCGTCGACCATGCCCGGCAGTTGGCTGCGGCCGAGGACACCGCCGAAGGCCGTGCCACGCCATACCCGACCGGTCACCAGCTGGAAGGGGCGGGTCGCGATTTCCTGTCCGGCGCCGGCGACGCCGATCACCGTGCATTCGCCCCAGCCCTTGTGGCACGCCTCCAGCGCGGAGCGCATGAGCTCGACATTGCCGACCGCCTCGAAGGTGTAGTCCAGTCCGCCATCGGTCATCTCGACCAGGACGTCCTGGATCGGGGCGTCATAGTCCTTGGGATTGAGACATTCGGTGGCGCCGAGGGCCTTGGCGAGCGGGAACTTCGCCGGGTTGATGTCGATCCCGATGATCCGCGAGGCGCCGTTCAGCACCGCGCCCTGGATCACCGCCATGCCGACAGCGCCGAGCCCGAAGACCGCGACCGTGGCGCCCGCCTCGACCTTGGCGGTGTTGCGCACGGCGCCGATACCGGTGGGAACCGCACAGCCCATGACCGAGGCTTTGGACAGCGGCGCGTCCTTGGTGATCTTGGCCACCGAGATTTCAGGGAGCACGGTGTACTCGCTGAAGGTGCTGGTGCCCATGTAGTGCAGAATCTGCTGCCCCTTGTACGAGAAGCGCGAGGTGCCGTCCGGCATCACCCCGGCGCCCTGGGTCTTGCGGATGGTCTGGCAGAGATTGGTCTTGCCCGACTTGATGTACGGGCATTCGGGGTCTTCGGGGACATAAAGCGGGATGACGTGATCGCCCGGCGCGACCGAGGTGACGCCCTTGCCGACCTCCTCCACGATCCCGCAGCCCTCATGGCCGAGGATACAGGGGAACAACCCCTCGGGGTCTTCGCCCGACAGGGTGAAGACATCGGTGTGGCAGAGGCTCGTGGTGACGATCCTGACGAGAACTTCGCCGTCTTTCGGACCTTCGAGGTCGACTTCTTCAATCTCGAGCGGCTGGTTGGGCGCCCAGGCGATAGCGGCACGTGTCTTCATTGTCGGATCTTTCCGTTGCTCATGAGTTCAGTGCATGGATGGCCGAACCGGGAATGCGCCCGGGTCTTTGACAGGGTCGAGAACGAGCAGGAGCCGTGTCTCTCCGGTGCCCTCGATGGGTGGCGAGCGATGCAGCAGGCGCTCGTGCTGACGGTCTGGCCAAAGCGTGCCGCGCAGCAGGATGGGCGCACCGGTCGGCACCGTGAAGACCGATTGCGGCTCGGCCGCGTCGATCGATAGGCCGTACTGCGTGCCCGTCCCGCGGTAGGTGCAGATGAGCCGCGCCGTGACCGCGTCGACATGAAACTTCCGGCAGGCGTTGGTGGAAATAACATCAAGGCGTAGCCGCATATACGGTACGCTCATCAACTCGGCGAAGAGTTCCGCCAGGGCCGCGACATCGTCGATCAGAAGAGCCCTTTCGGGGCAGTTCGGCGTGCCACACACCTCGCAGATCTCCGATGCCGTGTTGCGGGCATCCTCGGGCCGCAAGATCACCCGCGCGCGCGGCAACTGCTCGGGCTTCAGCGTGTCGATCCAGGACTGGAACCGCGCGAGCGGTTGGCGCTGCCAGATGACCGCGGAACATCCCGGCTGATGGATCGCGCCGAGGCTCTCGGGTGTCTCGGCGACACCCACGGGGATGGACGTGTCCGCTTCTGTCTTTTCCAACAGGGTCACGGCGCGGCCTCCGTCCGTCGCGCGGCCGTCAATGGGTCGGGGGGAACCGGCAGGGTCTTTCCCGAAACAGGCGGTCTTTGAAGCGGTCGCAATGGGTGCCTTTCTGGCTTCTTGGGCTGATCGACGACGGGCCCCGGCCACCGTCGACTGCGTTGCTTAGCGGAGAGTTTTGGAAGGCGATGACTTGCACATCAGTTGCCAAGACGATGGCGAGCGCTCTCCTCCCGCCGACGCCAAGCTTGTCACCTGTATGTTATATCGTAACATTGCCGAAGAGGCTACGGAGAAGTGCGTTCTGCACATCCGCGCCGCGCCAAAGCCGCCGGCGGCTCCGGTCAGGTTCCCCCCTGCCCCACCGTAAATTCCGCCGTCACCTCCAGCGCCCGTGACGCGCGTGGGTCGCTCCCATCCTCCGGCCGATGCGCGGCGATCGCCGCGTCGCGGGCTTCGATCAGCGTGACGATCTCCGGTTCGTAAGCGGTGAGCACCGCCGTCAGCCAGCGGTTCACCAGATAGTTCGGCTGCGGCATGTGCACGTCGAAGCGCGGCAGAAGCGCGATCGTGCCGGCGGCATCCAGCCAGTCGTCGCCGACCACCCACTGGTTGACGGTGAAGAGCCGGGTCAGTGCCCCTTGGGCGTCGACGCCGACGGCAACCAGATGATGGATCGGCCCGTCGGGCCCGGCCGGCCGGACGAAGCAGTGGAAATGGCCGTGCTCGCCGCTGCCCCCCTCGGCGCCGGCCGCCGCGGTCGACCCGGCCCCCACCGGCACCGATGGGTCGTGGCAGTGATAGAACCAGTGCGCCCCGCTCTCCGGGTCGAAGACCTCGCCGGCCGGATATTTGGTCCAGGCGTCGGGACGGGCGACGCCGCGCAGCGTCTCGGTGAGTACGGTGGCGCCACCCTTGGCGAGCACGGCGGCGCAGAAGGCGATCTCCTGGCGCGCCGTTTCGCGCTCAGGCTGGCTCACGTATCCCGGTCCGGGGCGAGGTCCGGCGCTTCCGCCGCCCCCTCCGGCAGCCGCGCAGGCGGCGGCGGAGGTGCGGCGCGCGTGGTCTCGGCCGGTGGTGGCGATGCGGGGGGTGGTGGCGGAGCCCGCTTTTCGGTCTCCGCAGGCTGCGTCGGCGGCGGCGGTGGCGCCGCCTTGGGGGCTTCGGCGGCGCAGGGCGATGCGGTCGGCGCGCCCGCGGCGCACGGCGAGGCCACGGCGGCGCCTGCGGCACACGGGGACGCGCCCGCGGTGGCCGGCGTTGCGGTCGCCATCGGCGCCGTCGCCATCGGCGCCGGCGCGGGCACGCCGTAAACGACGTGGTCGATCACCACCGCGGCGGTGGTCACGGCCAGTGCGGTGGCGAACAGCGCGGTGTTGCGGCCGGTGCTCATCGCCTCACGCGGCCTTCCGCTTGAAACCGTCGAGGCCGAACAGCGGCCGCGCGGCGACGCCGACCAGCGAGCCAGCGAAGGCGGCGGCGAACCACAGCCAGCCGTGCAGGCTGCCCGAGGCGATGCCGGAAAACAGCGCGCCGATGTTGCAGCCGAAGGAGAGCCGGGCGCCGTAGCCCATCATGAGCCCGCCGAGCGCCGCGGCGATGAACGAGGCCAGCGGGATCGCCGCCTTGGGCGCGAACTTGCCGGCCAGCGAAGCGGCGAGTGCCGCCCCGAGGATCAGGCCGAAATCCATCACCGACACCGTGTCGGCAAGCACCGAATTGGAGAGCGCCTCGGCCTGCGCCGGCCAGGTCCAGAACGTCCAGGTCTCCACCGGCACGCCGAGGACGGAAGCGATCTTGGCGCCCCACAGGCCAAAGCCGTAGGTGATCGACCACGGGTGGCCGGCGACCAGCAGCGTCGCGACGTTGAGGAGCGCCAGCACCAGCCCGGCGCCGATCAGCGGCCATGGGCCCACCACCAGCCACTGCCAGCCCGGCCGCCGCGGTCCGGGCTCGCGCTCGATGTCGCCATGCGCCCGCCGCTCGATGACGACGGTAACGACGGCCACCGCCGCCAGTGCCGCCACGGTCAGCGCGACGCCTGCCGGCAGCCCCAACGATGCGCCGAGGCTGACCGGCGGCAGGGACGGCAGTTCCAGCCACCAGGGCAGGTGCGCGGTGCCGACCACCGCCCCGACGATGAAAAACGCCAGCGTCACCAGCATCCGCGCCGAGCCGCCGCCCACGGTGAACAGGGTACCCGAGCCGCAGCCGCCGCCGAGCTGCATGCCGAGCCCAAAAATCGCCGCGCCGACCAGCACCGAGACGCCCACTGGAGCGATGGCGCCGACCAGCGGTTCGCTACCGACGCTGCCGGCAGCGATCAGCGGCATCATCGCGACCGCCGCGACGCCGACCATCAGCATCTGGGCGCGCATGCCGCGGCCGCGGCGTTCCACCACCATCCGCCGCCAGGCGCCGGTGAAGCCGAACGCGCCGTGATAGAGGGCGACCCCGAGGCCGCCGCCGATCAGGAACAGCGTCGCCTGGCGCAGGTCCACCGACCACCAGATGGCGATGCAGCCGGCAACCAGGAACGCCGCCGCCACCGTCGCCGGGCTGCGGTCGATCGAAACCTCAGGCAGAAAGCCGCCCGTGCGGGGCGGCTCAGACCGTGCAGCTACGCTCTGCGCCATAACAAGACGCCTCCCACAACCAAACCGGCGAACTTGACCGGCGCCCGGGGCCTACCCCGCGCGCCGGGTTGGATCGCCGGGCCGGAACCTTACGAGCGCGGCGGATCGAGCGGCCGCGCCGGGTCCTGAGTATACTCCGCCATGGAGCCGTCATACATGGCGGTGTTCTCGTTGCCGAGAACCTCGCTCAGGCCGAACCAGGCCACAGAGGCCCAATGCCCGGTGTTACAGAAGGTGATGTTCGGATCGGCCGAGCCGACACCGACCGCCGAGGCGAGCGCCGCGACCGTCTCCGGCTGGGCGAACGTGGCGTAGTCGCTGGAATAGAACTCGCTGTGCGGGATGTTGACCGAACCGGGGATGGTGCCGGGCGCAGCCGCGACCGGGCTCTTGGTTTCGCCGCGATACTGCGCCTCCGGCCGGCCGTCGACCAGCTGGGTTTCGTTGTCGAGCGCGGCGAGCACGTCGTCGGTGGTCGCCAGCACCGCGTCGTTGACCGTCACGGTGAATTCGGACGCCTCCGGGGTCGCCGGTGTCGCCACCCGCGCGCCGCCGGCCGCATCGTATTGCCGCCAGCCGCCGTCGAGGATCGAGACGTCGTCGTGGCCGAGATACTTGAACGTCCAGTAGACCCGGGTGGCGGAGCCGAATTCGGTCGAGTCGGTCCCCCACGGCACGATCACCACGTGGTCGTCATTGTCGATGCCGAGGCTTTCGACCAGCGCGGTAACGTCCGCGATCGACGGGATCTTGCCGGGCACCCCGTCGATCTCGGTGCGCCAGCCGGCGGTGTTGTAGGGAGCCGAGACCGCGTTGGCGATGTAGGGGGTATCGCCGAGATCGGTATTTTCGACGTCGGCGCGGATGTCGACGATGACGAGATTGTCGTCACCGGCGTTCTCGATCAGCCAGTCGGCGGAGACGAGCGGGCCGGCGTCGAGGGCGAACGCGGGCGCGACGAATGCGGTCGTCGCGGCAAGAGCAAGGGCAAAACGTGTCACGGGCCGTGGTCCTTCTGTTCGTCGCCGTCGGGCGGCGTCGGGCGCGCCCTCCGGCTTCAGGATGACGGTCATGAAGGTAGGAACGCCCCGCCCCGCCGACGAGGTACCGGACACTCACCGACGACGGATTCGGAGAATGGTTTTGCGTGGGGGGGGTGGCGTGGATTATGGATTTAGCTGCTACAGTCACGAAGCGGATCGCTTGGGAATTCGACGAACTCTATGGTGGGTCGGGGAGAGTTCGAAGCCACGCGGGAAGTTCCGCTCATTAGCGACATCCTACACCCACCAACCGCCCCGCTTATCCCGCCGCCGTATAGGCCGACGGGATATCCCAGACCTCCTTGACCCGGCCGTCGACGATCCGCCACACGACAACCACGTCGATGGTGATGTCCTCGTCGTCCATCGTCAGGCTGTTCCGGGTCTGGACGACCACCAGTTCGTCGCCGACCGGCGTGACCGCCACCGGCTCGACCCGAAACGTCCCCGACGACATGGTGGCCAGCGTCTGGAAGAACCGCCCGATGCCGGCGAGGCCGACATAGTCGCCTTCCATGTCCGGCAGCCGCGGATTGAAGTAGTGGAACACCACGTCCTCGGCGAACACATCGGTCGCTGCGGCCATGTTCCGGGGGTCCAGCCGCTGGATCAGCGCGACATTGGGATGGACGTCGGACATCGGTCGGCTCCTCTCTCTTGGCATGAAAATCGCGGAAACAACCGCTCCATAGCGCGGTCCGACCCATCGCGGCTTGATGGGCGTCAATCCGGCTTGGCGCCCGCCGCAAGCGATGCCAAGATCGGATTGCGGTCGGGTTGCATCAGAGCCGCGATAGCGAACGCGAAAAGGACGCGTTGCGCCGGAAACGCGAGGGGACTTGAAACCATGCGTCGCAATACGAACCGGAAGCTCGTGTCGCGTCTCGCGGCAGCCCTCCTCCTCGCCGCCTCCGCCGCCATCCTGCCCGCCCACGCCGACGACGCGCCGCCGACGGTGGTCACCGTCACCAGCCCGCTGATCCCCTGGATCGGCACCCGCGACCGGGCGCTGCCGGGCTCGATCGACACCATGCGCCAGCCCGAGGCGACGCTGACCGACTTCCGCCGCTTCGCGGAAGCCTTCGTCGCCGGCGACACCGAAACGGCGCTCGGCCTCCAGGGCAAGATCAACTACCAGATCACTGCCGCCGCCTTCGAGGGCCAGACCTATTTCGTTGCCATGGACGAAAGCGGCGCCGGCATCGGCCCGACGCTGGTGCTCAATCCGGCCGCGACCCGCGAGCTGATCCTCGAGGCGCCGCACGCCAGCTTCGAGCTCGGCTCCGGCGAGCAGGGGGCGTTGCTGATGGCCCGCCTCGGCGCGCGGGCGACCCTGATTGGCGGCGCCCACCGCTGCGCCTCGCGCACGCCCTCCACCTGCGACGGCAGGACGGGCGTGTGCGGTACGCTCGAAGCCTATCGCGATTCCGACGCCGCCCACGCCATCTTCTCCCGCTTCCAGGTGGCCCATGAAGTGCTGGTCGACGCCCACCCACAAGCGGTGGTGATCTCACTGCACGGCAAGGCGGTCGACACCAAGGGCGCCCGGACCGAGGTCATCGCCTCCAACGGCATCGAGAAGAATTCGGACCCGGATCACGCCACCGCGGCAACCCAGCTCCGCCTGGCGCTTGCCGATCACTTCCCCCGCCCCGGCGCGCTGGTCTCCTGCAATTGGCCGGCCGACCAGTCGTTCGACTACCGGACGCTCTGCGGCACCACCAACATCCAGGGCCGCTACGTCAACAAGGACCCGGACATCTGCAGCGCCGGCACCACCACCGGCACCGGCCTGTTCATCCATCTCGAACAGGACTGGCCGATGCTGACCCCCTTCCACAACAACTGGCCGACCATCGACGACGACACCTATTTCAACGCCCTGGCCGCGGCGCTGGAAAAGGTGGAACGGATCAAACCGGTGGCAGCCAGCGACTAGGGACGCGGACTCATAAACACCCAGCCACGGTCGGATGGCCGCTGGCTTAAGGAGCGCCGAAATGAGGATTGCACAACCGACACCGGAACTCCCGGTGCCAGATGTGGCCGCCGCGCAGGACTATTATCGCGAGCGCATGGGATTTCGCGTCGAATGGCACAACAAAGAGGGCGGGATCGGCGCCGTATCGCACGGTGATTGTGCGATTTTCTTCCGGGAAACTAAAGGCGATATCCATCCTGGAACGTTCTGGATATTCACCGAGAATGTCGATGACGCCTTCCTGGAACTCGGCAGACTGGGCGCGGATATCGTCGAGCCGATCGATAACAAGCCATGGGGTATGCGTCAGTTCACCGTGCGGGACTTATGCGGAAATGTGTTTTACTTCCATCATGACATCTGAACCTGCCAAGAACGGCCGCGGCTGAGTTCGGAACGTCCGACACGTGCGCACCGCTTCGCCGCGACAAGGGGATCCCAGACGGGCCGCACGAACGGGGGTCCCGCGCAACACCGAAGGCGCCGGCTATCGGTGATGATGCCCGCGGAGCCGGACGCGACGGAATTCCTGTCATCCACCTGGAAGATCGGCAGCCTTGATCTCATCGGTCAATGCGCGATGCCATGATATGTCGCGCCACATGCCGCGATATTGCGGGCCGCAGAAGTTGCTGGTTGCAATCGCACTCCAGCGGCCGGTTGCAGCGGCATTTCGGGTTCCGAGCGCGCAGATGTTCTTGATCCACTCCCAGTCGGCCATCGGCCAGTCCCGCCAGTTGATCACCGCCCAGCATTCGGTGGTGATAACCGGCTTGCCGTGTCGCCGTGACCATTCGGCCGCCTTTTCGATCCAGCCGGTCAGGACGGCGTGGTATGTTGCCCTGTCAGACAGGTAGAGCGACTCGGCCTCACGAACGAAGCGATTGAAGTCGCGGTTGGGGTCCGAATAGCTGAAACCTGCCTTCTCGGCGAAATCGCTGAGCGCCGGATGGGCCATCCAGATATGCGGCTCGAGAAAATCCAGCGGTTCAAGGTTCATCTCGTCCCAATCGGCGAATTGATCTGAAAACGACATCGTATAGTCGAGGGCCGGGTAAGCCGCCCGCACGCCACCGATCGATTCCGCCATCCATTCGGTCAAACGTGGCCCGGCCAGCCGCTCGGCCTTCACGTCGCGGTCCCTGCCATAGAGAAACGGCGCCCACTTCGGATGGGGAAACTCATTGCAAAGATCGACATACAGAATGCTGTTCAACAGCCGTGGGTCAGCCTCTTCGACGAACCGCAGCGTGGCGATCCAGAGGTCGGCGTGCTGTTTGGCCGAGGCGATATCCATGCGCGCATGAGTCGGGTCATCCTTGAACCAGGTCGACATCCCAACGACGATGCCGCGATCGCGGCACTTGCCGATGAACGCGATCAGTCCAGGGCCCGGCTCGATCCACAGATCGCCAGGCGTTCCCCAGTCGCCGGTCTGTTCATCCGATGAGACCAGCCAGCGTCCGTTTGGGTCTTTGCCGATGAAATGGGGATAGCAGTCGATGCGTACTGCGTCGTAGCCGCGTTCGACCAGCTCATCGAGCGCCTGATCCCAATCCTCATATCCTGCCCCCGGCCAACGCCGCTCCAGCCAGGAGAAGTCCCACATCGTAATCGCGCGGGGACGCTTGAGATCCGCGAGCATTGTCATCCTCCCTCAGCGCAACCTTTGCAGCACCGGCGCCGACACTTTGGTTTATGCTGTAGGATAGCTTAGCGCTATTTTGATTGATAGGACAATAGCCCGATGTTATACGAATGGTTGATACCTGAAGGGCATCAAAGCGTTGATCATGAGGAGGAAGCAGGACAATGAGGATTTCTTCAACCGTTCAAAGTCGAAGCGCGTTGGCCGCGATCGCCATGTCACTGGCGATCACCGGGACAGCCGCCGCTGAGGACACAACGGTCAACTGGGTGCACATCGAAACCAATCCCGGCACGCTCGAAGCCTTCAACCAGATCGCCGAGAGCTTTGAGGCAGCGAATCCCGGCGTCGATGTCCGTTTGCAGTTCATTGAGAACGAGGCGTTCAAGTCGCGCCTGCCTACAATGCTGCAATCAAACGACGCGCCTCACATCTTCTTCAGTTGGGGTGGCGGCGTCATGGCCGAGCAGATGCGCGGCGGTGTCCTGAAGGATTTGAGCCAGGACGTGGATGATGAGTGGCGGTCGTGGCTTTCCCCGGGCCCGCTGAACGCGTTCCAGATCGATGGGGCGGTCTACGGAGTGCCGGTCCGCACATCGCTCGTCGGTTTCCTCTACAACAAAGACCTGTTCGATCAGGCCGGTGTTGTCGCCGAAGAAATAAAGACCTGGGACGATTTTCTCGCCGCGGTAGCGAAACTCAAGGACGCCGGCATCACGCCAATAACGATTGGCGGAGCGGAAGGCTGGCCGCAGCACTTTTTCTTTTCCATGCTGACGATGCGGATCGCCGGCAATGAGACATTCAACGCTGCGCTGAATGGAGATGGCGCGAGTTTCACGGATCCGGAATTCGTTCGGGCGTTCGAAGAACTTCAGGCGCTCGCGGAACTCGAGCCGTTTCAGACGGGTTGGCTGGGAACCCCCACCCAGGACACCTACGCCGCCTTCGGCAACGGCGACGCTGCCATGATCTTTCAAGGCGACTGGGCGATCGCGGCACAAGCAAGCAACTCGACATCCGGCGAGGGTGTGAAGGGGCTTGGATGGATGCCCTTCCCCATCGTTGAAGGATCGGATGTTCCACAAACGGAGACCTTCGGTGGGATCAACGGTTGGCTGGTATTCCGCGATGCGCCCCAGGAAGCGGTCGACTTCCTGCGGCATTTCTCACAGCCCGAGAACCTGACGCTAACCGCGACCCGAGGGAATTGGGTCCCGCCGACGCCCGGCATCGCTGACGCACTTGACGATCCCTGGAAGCGGATGGTCGCCGAGGGCATCGCCAATTCCAGCTATCATCAAAACTTCTTCAACGTGATGTTTGCCGAAGAGACCAATCGCGAGCTCCTCGATATCGTCACCAACACGATGACAGGGGACTATACCCCCGAGGCCGCCGCCGAGGCGTTGCAGTCGTCATGGGAGTTCAGCCAATAGCAACGACGTCCCTGTCTGGTCGGGCGGTGTGATGCACCGCCCGATCCTCTGGCGGCCTGGCCTGAGGCAGATGCCATGACTGTTCAGAACACGACGGCATCCCACCCGCGGCCGGGAGGTATTGCCGCGACGTGGCGGCGCCTCAATCGCCCCCGCGGCCTATCGCGAAACACGCTGACAGCGATCGTCTTCGTCGGGCCCGCGATCGCCCTGTTCGTCATCTTCGTGGTACTGCCGATGGCGGAGGCGTTTACGTTCAGCTTTTACCGCTGGTCGGGCTATGGCGAACTTGGCGACTGGGTCGGCCTCGCCAACTTCGATCGGATGTTCGGCCATCCCGTCTTCGACCGTGCGCTACTGAACAACTTTCTCATCATCCTGATTTCGCTGTCCGTCTCGCTGCCGCTTGCGTTCATGCTGGCTGTGTTGCTGGCTGACCGCTTCCCGACGGTTTCGGTTTTCCGGGCGATCTTCTTCATCCCCTACATACTCGCCGATGTCGCTGCCGGACTGATCTGGCGCTATTTGTATGACGGTCAATACGGCATCGTCGCCGCGACGGCGCAGGCATTCGGGGCCGAGGCACCATATGTTCTCGCCGACCGGGACCTGGCGATTTACGCCGTACTGTTGGTCGTTGTGTGGAAGTATTTCGGACTGCACATGATCATCTACATAGCCGGGCTACAAAGCATCCCGCGGGAGGTCCGTGAGGCGGCCTTTTGCGATGGCGCCGGCTGGTGGACGACGTTGCGGCACGTGACCATTCCCATGACGGGCCCGACAATACGGCTGACGGTGTTCTTCTCCATTCTCGGCTCGCTGCAACTCTTCGATCTGATCATACCGTTGACCGGTGGCGGCCCGCAGAATTCGACCCACACATTGGTCACCTACCTCTACACGTTCGGGATTGTCCGGTTGAACATTGGTTTCGGCAGCGCGGTGGGCGTCGTGTTGTTCCTGATCAGTATCGTGTTCGCGTTCTCATACCGGCGCATTCTGATGCGCAACGACTGACGCCTCATGAAGACACTCGTCAACCCCTGGATCCGATACTCAATCCTCGTCGTGTTCGCGCTGCTGGTGGTCGTGCCGTTCGCCTCGACGATCTTCGGCGGGTTCAAGACCTTGGGTGAGCTGCAATCCAATCCGCTCGGCCCGCCGGCGAATTGGACCTTTGAAAACTATGCCGCGATCCTGTCCGGCGACCGCTTCCCGTCGTACATCTGGAACTCGCTCTACATCTCGTTCCTGACCGTCTCGCTGACGCTGATCGTCAGCGCGATGGCGGCCTTTGCTTTCGCTCAGATTCGTTTCTTCGGCAGTGCGATGCTGTTGAATTTCCTGCTTCT
This sequence comes from Bauldia sp., assembly GCF_965232525.1. Classification (GTDB taxonomy): domain Bacteria; phylum Pseudomonadota; class Alphaproteobacteria; order Rhizobiales; family Kaistiaceae; genus Bauldia. The sequence goes on from NZ_OZ246980.1 coordinate 4,162,177, forward strand.
AGGGATGCTGTTTCCGGTCGCGACCGGCATCCTGCCGTTGTTCCTCCAACTGCGTGATCTCGGCCTGCTCGACACCTATTGGGGCGTCATCCTGCCCCAGATCGCCTTTGGGCTGGGGATTTCGGTCCTGCTGATGCGACAGAGTTTCGTCGCCCAGCCAGGAGATTTGTGGGAAGCGGCGCAGATAGACGGTTGCTCGTACTGGCGATTCTTCCTGAGCGTGACCCTGCCTTTGGCCCTGCCGATCCTGACCACGGTCGGCGTGATCACGCTGATCGCCAGTTGGAATAACTACCTCCTTCCGCTTGTGGTGCTGAACAGCGAAGACACCTATCCTTGGCCACTGGGGATCATGCGGTTTCGCAGTGAGTTTGGAACGGAATGGACGCTTGTCCTGGCGTTCGTGAGCCTGACGATCGTTCCGGCGGTGCTGCTGTATGTCTTCGCGCAGAAATTCATTATTGCCGGGCTCACCGGTGGTGCGGTGAAGGGATGAGCGGATGGAGAATCGACAATGACCGTGCGGCCGTCGGGCAGCGTTGACATGTTTGGCAATGGCGCCAGCACCGTCGATTTCATGCACCGCCCGCAAGACGGTGGCGCTGGTTCGCTGACCGAGACGGTCGTTCGGACGGTGCTGCAGTTCATCTTCGACAACAGAATGAGCCCGGGCAGCGCTTTGCCGAGTGAAATCGAAGTCGCGAAAAAACTCGGAATCAGCCGTGGGGTGGTCCGCGAAGCATTCCGCGGCCTCACCAGTCTGGGGATCGTCGAGACCGGAAATGGCCGTTCCCCCCGGGTGCGCAAAGCCGATGGCGACGTGTTGGCGCTTCTGACCGAATATGCCGTCCAGACCGAGCAGGTGACAATTCAGCAGATCATGGACGTCAGGCAAGTCATAGAAGCTCGGATCGCCCAACTCGCGGCCATGCATCGATCCGAGCGCGAGGCTGACGCGATTCTCGCCAGCGCCGACGCGCTCGCGGCAGCGCAAGGCGATGTGTTCGAGATGACCCGTCGAGACATCGACTTTCATCTCCTGCTTGCGAAGGCGGCGCGCAATCCGTTCATGCGCCTGCAGGTTGAGAGCTTCAAATTCGTCATTGAGCGAACGGGCCCGCTCGGTTGGCAGTGCCGAACGACCGACGCCGAAGTGACCTCTCAGATCAGGGTTCACCGTGAAATTGCCGAGTGCGTCAAGGCCCAGGACACAGAGGGTGCCGTGGCGGCGATGAGCCGCCATTTCACCGACACATTGCGTGTTCTCGCGCAGGCCGGGATCAACTAACGACATCCGCCCGGCTGGACGAAGCCGGGCACGCTTTGACCGCCCTCGACCAGAACGTGGCGGAGGCACGGCAGCCTTGTCCGCAAGGCCGGCCGGCCGCTAGGCGCTCTTAGCGGACCTTGCTGTCTTCCGGCAACGATCCGCGTGTTATGCTTTGCTGATGCGGATACGACCGGTGGTGGCAGGCCGAGAGGCAATCAGTCGGGAGGTGCTCTCCTGCCTTCCCGAGTGGTTCGCAATACCGTCGGCACGCGACGCGTATGTTCAACATGCCGCTCGGAACGTAATGTTCAGCGCAGATGCGGACGGCGGCACCCTCGGATACGCCTCGATAGCTGATCACTTCGGGCGAAACTGCGAAATTCACTCAATGGGCGTTCTCCCGGAGTGGCACCGGCGCGGAATCGGCAGGGCTTTGATCGACACCGCCGCCAGATGGGCGGTGGAGCGGGGCTACGAGTTTCTTTCCGTGAAGACGCTTTCAGAGGCCCATCCCGATCGGAATTACGCGGGAACGCGCCGTTTCTATCACGCCATGGGGTTCGAACCTTTTGAGGAACTGAAGGGTTTGTGGGGACCGGATCTCCCGTGTCTCCTGTTGGTCAAACGAATAGGGGAATGACCGCTTCATCCGCAGCGCCGACATGGAGCGGCGAACGGATCGATCTCGGAGCCGTGCCGAAGGCGGAGATTGGCAATCGGTGTGCATGAGTCCGCGGGCCTACGGACCGCCGCCCTCGCCGCCCGGTCGCGGCGATCGACGACGACAGCTGTTTCAACGCCCTGGCCACATCGCTGGAAACGGTCGAGCGGATCAAGCCAACGGCGGCCAGCGACTAAGCCGTGGACTCATAGACACGCACTCCAGCCGGGCGGCTGCTTCGAGGCCATCATTGACTGATACTATGGGTTGCATCATTGTCGGCGCTCTAGCATAAGACTGGTGGCTTAGCATCGCACGAATCGATACCTGAGGTTGCTTTGTGTTTAAGTTTGGCGCCGTCATAGGATTTATTGGAAAAATTGCGCAGATCTGCGCGCTGATTAAAATCATTAATTTGTATTTTGGATGCGAATACTTCAATTTTTTTATTTATATCTTGGATGCATACACTTATTTTGTTGATTTCGTTTTTGAGAATATTGAGCCCATATTGCATCAAATGATGGGATTTTTGTTTAATTTCGATTTTACGCCTTACGAACAGTGGCGACATATTTTCGTATTTTTATCTATATATTATGCTTCGGAAGTAAAAACAGATTTCAATAGAAAACCTCGTAGACCTATCAACGGGTGGGTCAACATCATCCTGGGAACAATTATTACTGTGGCTACCTCTGTTGTGTTAGGTCTGGTCCCGGCTGAAAGCAGCACGGACAGTTTCTTTTTGGCAATCGCGGCGCCAGCGGGCTTTTTGGTTTTTGCCATGTCCGCCACACTTCTCACCACGACTTTCTATCGACCTGATGAGCAGAACTGGAGTACTTCCTTTGCCTACAACCTCAGAACCACGTTGTTTCCCTATATCGCGTTTTATTTTTTCTCGGTGTTTGCAGCTTTTGCCATAAATTCTGCAGCTGGCGGGCTGTTGGGAGCCATAGCGTCGATTCCGATATTCGTTTTTCTAGCGTCAATTTGGTGGCTTGGAAGAGGAATTTGGCTATCCATTTACGATCGAGGATGCGGAGAACGGCAGTTCAATAGATTTATCCGCGCCGGCGGCACTAAAACAGCGTTTAGCGTGTTAATTGTCATAATAGGTACTGTTTCGACTGCAGTTCTGTTTTCAAATAAGGACTCTTGTTTAGTCTAATCTAATCTAATCTAATCTAATCTAATCTAATCTAATCTAATCTAATCTAATCTAATCTAATCTAACAAGACGACTTCAGCGACTGAATATAATCACTGGGTTATTTACTGCGAACGGCGATTATCTCCGCGGTGCCGAAATGAGCGGCGAACGGATCGATCTCGACAGCCGCCGCTCACCGTCCGGTGGCAGCGATCCACGCGGGTGGTGTCGTGATGGGCGTGCCCATCGGCGAAGGTCCGCGGCCCAGTCCTTCACCAGTGTTCGCCCCGATCCGGGATGCCCTAGGTAGGTTACCCAAAGGGGCCATTAGCCGCTCTTTGGTGGGCGGATCATCGGATAAAGTGTTGGAGAACCGCCAGCCTGTATCTGGTCGAGCGGCTTGAAACCATGGCGAAGATACAGTGACAGATTCCGAATATTTGAGGATTCGAGATACGCCGAGGCACCGTGATCATCGCATCGCTGCAGCGCCCGGCTCAGGATTGCGTCACCGTAACCCTTTCCGGTGAACGCCGGGTCGGCTCCGATCATCGGCAAGTACCAGACCGGTTCCTGCGCCGCATGACACGCCGCCATCTTCGCAAACAGCTCCGCCAGATCGTCGCCGATTTCCGGCGAGATCGTGCTCTCAAAAAGCGCATTGATTGTACCGGTATCCGGTTCCGCACCTGGCGGCAGCCAGAGCGCGGTCGCGCGGTGATGACCGGCGACATACGCCGTTCCAAGATCAATGGCGGAGCCGCAAAACGCTTCGACGAACCTCGGCATAAACGCCATATAGACGTCCGCGTCCGGCCAGATCCAACGACTCAGCGGATCACTGAGAAAAGCAAGCGTGATCGTCTGGAAGACTCTGTCGCGTTCATCTGGTGCCGGAACATAAACACCACCATCCGTTTCGCCTTGCCCGCTCGTCCAACTGTCCTGCGGGTTGTTCTGGGCCGTTGAGCCCGCCTCCAGCGCATTGTCGTCCATGTCGTCACCTTTTCTGTTTGTCCCCGGTGCCTACGTCCCGATCTCCTTGACAGAAAGGTCATTGACCCCTCACTTTCTGCCAATGATGAAGCAGATCGCCCTCCTCGTCTTCCCTGGAACCGTCCTGCTGGACCTTTCCGGTCCTATGCAGGTTCTCGACGGAGCGAGGCAGTTCACGGCGCCCGGACAGGGCTATCGCCTGCGGGTCTTTTCGCCCGAGGGGGGGCAGATCGAAACCGACACGGCGCTGTCGATCGGGACCGAGCCCCTCGGCGCCTTCGACACCGAGACGCTCGACACTCTTCTTGTGATTGGCGTCAACGGCGCGCCGTCGGCGCGCCAGCGGTGGGTCGCTGTGGAAGCGATCCATCGTCTGGCACCCCACGCGCGCCGCATCGGGTCCGTCTGCACGGGTGCGTTCTTCCTTGCCGCTGCGGGTTTGCTCGATGGCAGGCGCGCGGTCACCCATTGGCGTCATTGCGATGCATTTGCCGAACAGTTCCCCGCTGTTCGTGTTGCACGGGACCCGATCTATGTTCGTGACGGCAACGTTTGGACATCCGCGGGGGTTACCTCCGGGATCGATCTGTCACTTGCTATCGTGGCCGAGGATTGGGGGCGCTGTGTCGCGCTTCACATCGCCAGAGACATTGTGACCTACATGGTGCGCCCTGGCGGACAGATGCAGTTCAGTCAGATCTTGAGCCACCAACTCGAGGATGTCTCCGGCGCCTTTGACGAACTGCAAGCCTGGATCAGATGTAATCTGAGGTCAGACCTGCGCGTCGAGACCCTTGCGAACAGATTGGCGATGACGCCCCGCACGTTCGCGCGGAAGTTTACCCATACGTTCGGGCGACCGCCGGCGAAGTATGTTGAGGCGGTTCGCCTGGAGGCGGCGATGGCGGAGCTGATAGAGACCGATCAGCCGATCAAAGCGATCGCCGCGCGATGCGGATTCTTCGATGACGAACGCATGCGTCGCGCCTTCCAGCGGCAGATTGGCGTTGCTCCGACCGAGTACCGCGAACGTTTTGGTGGTGCGTAGCCGCGTAACGCCGTCGATGCTCCCGAGCTGGCCGAAATAAGGGACTCCGGCCTCTGCCCAACGGGCGATGCTGGGATCACCGTCCAGCTGCGGCGATCCAGCTCCGCCTGGCGCTCGGCGACCGCTTCCCCCGCCCGGCGCGCCCCGACAGAGGCACGGCAGCCTTGTCCGCAAGGCCGGCTGGCCGCTTAGAGCCCAAAGCGGCCATTCTTCAACGGCCAAGCGAGATTTAGGGGCCGTCCCGGCAAGAATTAGTGGAATTCACTTCGACTCCACTTCACTGACACCGGTTGCCATTGCGCTCGTCAAAGCTATCCGTGATTTTGGTCCGGGCATAGAAGAACAGGCCTGTGCGCACATCCAAGGCGGCAGACCGATTTCGGGCGCGATACTCCGAAAATCGCACCGCTCGATCCCGACGTCCTTGAGTGAACAGTTGTGTCCACCGGGCGGCTCGCGCAAGGTGTTGCGCGTGATGCCCCGAGTTTCCAACATCAAGGACTTGGAATGGATCGTCTTGTCATAGCGGCCCTGCTGGGTCTGACCCTCCCGCTATCCGCCGCGGCGGATACGCTGATTGTCGCTAACAAATACGAAAGTACGCTCAGCTTCATCGACCGTGCCAGTGGTGACGAGGTGGCACGCCCCGAGACCGGGCCTTCGCCGCATGAAGTCGCCCTGTCTCCCGACGAAAGCACCGTTGTCGTCGTGTCCTATATGGAAGACGGCTATATCGGTCGGACGTTGAGTGTCTTTGACGTGGCCAGCGCGTCACTGATGCAGACCATCGAAATCGAACCGCATTACGCCCCCCATGGCATCGCGTGGCTAGGCGACAGCAACTCGGTGATCGTTACGACGGAAGAAACCCGTGATGTGATCCGCGTGAACATCGATACCGGCGAAGTGACAGGCGTGGCCGTTACCGATCAGATCGGGTCGCATCTGTTGGCGCTGTCGCCAACTTCGAACCGGGCCTATGTCACCAGCCGGGGGTCGGATACCGTCAGCGTGATCGACACGGTCGAGATGGAGGTGCTGCAGACGGTCAGTGCCGGAACAGGCCCCGAGGCCGTTTTTGTCAGCCCCGATGGCAGTGAAGTCTGGGTCGGCAACAACCAGTCCGAAAACGTCATGATCTTTGACGCCGAGACCATGGAAGTGACCAAGACGCTGGAGATGGGCTTTACCCCGATCCGCGTGCGCTTTGACCCCAAGGGCCATCATGTTGCGATCGCCGATCTGCATGGAAGTCGGGTTTTGATCCTCAAAGCCGAGGATCATAGCACGCTCGCCGTTGTCGATCTGAACGACTATGACATCGAGCGCCCGCCGTCGCTTTTGTTCTCGCCCGATGGATCCTACCTCTATGTCGGATCAGAGCTCTCCGAGAAAGTTGTCGAGATCGTTGCGGGAGACTGGCGCGTGACGCGGCTGCTCGATGCGGGCAAGGGTGCGGATGGGATGGAGATCAGCTCGGTTCGGGTCCAGACGCAGAACTGAGACCGCGCCTGAACGGCGGCTTTGTCCGCACACCGGACATACCAGCAGCGAATGGATCGACCTGAACGCCGGCCGCACAGAACCAGCAACAGCCGTGAAACGGCGCTGCGGCCGGACCGCGCTTGGCGTTTCGCCGGTGGCGCCAGGCAATGGTTCAGTCCTCCAGGTGCTTGGCGAGACGGTCGATCGTTTGGTCCCATTGCGCGGACGCGCGCGCAAGGTAGTCCCTTGCTCGGTTCAACGCCGCGACATCAAGCCGATATCGCGTTTCGCGACCAACCCGACGGCGGCGAACAAGCCTGGCGTCTTCGAGAACGCGCAGATGCCGGCTCACGCCCTGACGGGTCAGCGAAAGGCCTTCGGTGAGTTTCGACAGGGAGCGATCGGACCCGTCCTGAAGCTTGGCGACGATCGCGAGCCGCGTGTCGTCACCAAGGGCGGCAAAGACCGCGGCGATATCTGAAGCCGGTTGATCCTTATGCTGATAGATGTCGGGCAAGGTTGTTCGCCTGAATGTCCCAGCCCTCCCGATTGCCCCGCATCACCGCGATCCGGCGGGGGTGGGGCAGCGCGGAGAACCCCGACTCGGTGATGGTCAGGCGCGTTCCGATCGGGGTCTCTTCCAGCTCAAACGCGACCAGCAGAGCCGGCTGATCGTCATCTTGCTGCGAACCGTCATCGGAATCGTACCAGCGAAAGGTGAACAGGCGCTCCGGCTGCATGCGTTCGATGTAAACGACCCAGGGGGCACCTTCGTGGCCCGGATACGTCATTCGGCCGGTTGATGTCCCGCCAACCTCAAACGCTTGATCGAGATCGACGCGAAACCAATGCCCGAACTCCTTGTGGTCCGTCAGGGCCTTCCAGACCCGAGCGCGCGGCGCCTGCAGCTCAACGACTTTCACGATTGCGTCGTCGTCTGACTCGGCCATAGCGCAACTCCTTTGTTGCCCTTCATAGGCCCGAACGCCCGTGATAGGCAACAAAATTGTTGCGTAATTCCAACTGCCTTGGAGAAATAGACTGTGGCGGCAAATAGGCCGCCACGTCCGGTGTTCGGTCGACCAACAGGAGCGATACTAGAACAGGAAGTTGGCGGCGTTCTGCAGGTCCGCCCGTGACACATTCTCCACGCGGATCAGACGCTGTGGGCGCATCGGGCCGTTACCGTCGGCGTCAATCAAAACGAAGGTGTGATCGCCGAGGCTGGTGAAGCGCACATAGCCATCCTCGATTGGCGTCTTGGTGTTGATGCCGAGGGCCCCAAGCAGCGTGGCGAGATCGATAACGTCTTCACCGATGGCAAAATCAGCGATCGTGTCACCGGCTTCACCCAGATCGGTGTAGATGAAGGCATCCATTCCGGGACCGCCGGAGACACGGTCCCCGCCGCGGCGACCGATCACGAAGTCGGGGCCGGCCGTGCCAGTTATGACGTCGGGGCCGGCGCTACCTTCCAGCAAAGTGACCTGGGTCTGGGAGGCCGGTGTTCCATCCTGGTTGAAGGTGAACATCTGCACATCGTCATAGATCCGTCGCTCGGTCGTGCCCGCGTAGGAGCCCGCGTCCATGAGCGGGAAGCTGTAGACCATCTGGCTGGTCATCACCGGCGCGCCACCAACACGGTAGAGGTTGATCTCAAGATGGCCGTAGTGCTTGCCACCCCCAAGCAGCTCGACATGGGCGCTGCCATCGGCATCGGTCACGATGGCCCAGTTTTCCAGCGCATCCAGATCGGCGACCCACTGGGAGTATGGGTTTTGCAGGCTTAGGTCGGAGTTGCTCAACGCACCGCGCATGCCGTCACCGGCGACACCAACGTCAAAGTAGTTCACGCCCAGGTCGCTGGCATCGGGATTGACAAGCGAACGCTCCGCGATCTCGCTGTGACCGGAAAGGACGCCTGCGACACCGAATTCGTCAAAGAGCGGCGTGAACTGACGCAGCGGTGTTCCGGCTTGTCCGGTTGGCTTGGCTTCGACCCCTTCGAGTCCCGCGTTCGGGATGCCGTGGGTGCCCGAGGAATAGGCGGCGTGGTGGTACTGAACGAAGATGATCTGCCCTTTGGCACGGGCGTCCTTGAGCTGCTCTTCCAACCAGGCGGCCTGTACCGAACCTGGATTGAAGTCTGACAGGTCGGTGCCGTCGGTGTAGCTTGGATCGCTGTTGTTGGCTCTGAATACCGCGCTGTCGATATTGGTGTTGGTGTCGGTATCCGGCGTTCCGGCGACACCACGGTCGTCGGCGGCAACCTCCGGCTCCCCGTTCGAGCTGTCCAGAGTGATGATGGTCAGCGGGCCGTAATCGACACGGTAGTAGTTGTCCTGATGACCTGCCGTGCCGTTGGCCGGCATGTCGAAATAGACCTTGTACTTGCTCCGGGCAAAGGCCACGGCGTTGTAGTCCGGTTCGATCGTGTACTCGCCGTTGACCGCACCGTAATTTTCCCAGTTACCAAGGGCGGGAACGATCGGGCTCTGCGTCAGAAGATCGTCGAAGGCGCCCGCATTGTGGCGGAAAAATTCGTCCCAACCGAGCTGGTATCCTCCGCCCTGAACCAGATCACCCGGCATGATCACCAGATTGGGATGTCTTTCGCCGATGATCCGCAGGTTCTGGGCGTAACCTTCCGTTTGGTCCAGCAGATACAGATCGCGTCCCGCGCTGTCCTTTGCCAGTGTGGACGGACGGCCAAGGCTACCCTCTGCCTGCGCACCTTCTGACCAGTCGCGAATCTGGACCGTGCCGCGTGGCTCGGTCTCGGCGTCCGCAAGGGCGACAAAACGGATGTGCTGCCAATCGTCTTGATTGGGCGCCGTCGAGAACGTGGACTCGAAAACCGCTTCGCCCTGGGTCACGCGATAGGTGTAAGTCGTGCCGCTGTTCAGGCCGGAGATTTCAACGCTGTGCTTGTAGTTGTCGTTACCCAGGACGGGAAATCCGTCAGCGGCGGCCTCGTCAAGCTCTGTCTGTCGATACGCAAGCAGTGACTGATACTCCGGCGTTGAAGACAGGCGTATCGGCTCCGCGAGATCGCCACCAAGAATTTCAACGTCGCCGGCAGTGTCGCTTTCAGTAAACCATGTCAGCAAAATACCATTGCTCGACGGTTGCTGTTGGTATGGAAGCACACGAAATACTTCAAGTACATTCGCTGATTCCGCTGCGCGCGCATCCGGCGCCATGTAAAGTGCGGTGCTTGCCAAGAACGCTGCCGAAAGAGCTGACTTAGCCACTGTCTTCATGTGTCGTTGACTCACTTCTTGCTGCAATGATTGAGGGTACATCCAAGCTTTTATTGGATTCCTATGATGCAAACTCGGATTGCCCACTGGGTGGTTTATATATGACGGCCTGCAACACAAATGTGACGCTGTCGTAACAGTAAAATAGCCATGCACGCCTTATGTCCGGCGAGCGGGCTGACCGCCTCGGGCTTAAATCAGGTGCAGTGCCGGATCTGTTCCAAATCGGCCGCCCTTGGCAGGCTTGGCGACCGGTCTGGAAAACAACGAACGGCGATTTTAGTCCCCACACCCGGACACCAGCGGCGAATGGGTCGACCTCGGGTGTCGTTCCAAGCGGGAGATTGGTGATCCGTCGCTAGGAGACCGCAGGCTTCGCACGTGGAGCCTCAAACACGCACAGCCGAATGGCCGCTAAGAGCCCTTTAAGGCACTCGAAATTGTCACTCCACGGGGTGGAGTTGCCCTCGGATATCGCCAAAGAAAGTCTGCCCCGTTGTGTGCAGGTTGAAATACAACTCCCGCTCAAAAGCGATTTGCGCCATCCCTGCTATTGTAACGACCCGGTCTAGTGGGTTTGCGAGGACAATGGGGCAGCCTGCTGTGAAGGCTCCTACAATCCCATGGCCCTGTTCACTGGCAGCCACGATGTCCTCATTGGTGATTTCAAGGGAAAGCACGCCATCGGTGAAGACTTCTGCAAGGTCATGCTTCAAGCCAAAATCGACAATGATCGGCCCCAATTGCCCTGGCCGTCCACAGTGAATGTGGAACATCGTGATGTCATCCAATTCGACGCCTTCCACTGCTACGTGCGCATAGGCTTTGCTGAAGTCTCGGGTAAACGAGAGCGTTCCATGTCCGCGGGATGGCCGGTCGTTGCGATCCACACTGTCGGATGTTGACCGGAAGACCTCCGGGGTAAGGGCCGGCGTATCTGTTTCCTCACCACCCTGTTGTTGCGGGCTCAACCATGCCTGAAAGACAAACCCAATCTCGTCGCCGCCCGTCGGGTTCAACTGGATGTCGCTTTTGGGAGGAACCTCCTGCGCTGACGCGGCCGTTGAAAGCACGACGAAAACTGAAAGTGCGCTGAGCATTGTTCGCATGATTTGCCTCTCCACGACATTGACACGACCGAACCTAAGCTGTGGGGTAAGCCCCACAGTCAAGGGCTTATTCGGAGATGCCGATGCTCATTGGTGAGGTGGCCCGCCGGTCCGGCCTATCGAAAGACGGCATAAGATACTACGAGAGCCTCGGGCTTTTACATTCACACCCAATTCAAGCTGGCTCGAAGACGTATCGAGACTATGATGAGACCACGCTTGAGCGGCTCTCTCTGATTGCTCTGGCAAAGCGTTTTCATGTGCGATTGGCTGAGTTGCCTGAGGTTCTAGATGGATTGATGTCGGACACTTTCAGCCGTGAGGAGCGCTCGCGTCGGTTGTGGGAAAAGGTTGCGGAGGTGGATGCGAAGATCGAAGAGCTGGTTTTGGCGCGTAACCTTTTAGCTGCAATTGCCGATAACCCTGACAAACCATTTGTCGATGAACACCTGAAGCGTCTGGGGTTGTGGATCGAGTAGGGTCACTAAAGCTGATGCAGCAATGGTAACTTTGTCCGTAGTTCCGACGCTAACGGTGCAAGGAGCAACCTCGAACATCGTGGCGAAAGCGAAGAGTCGGTCCAACGGAAGCCGATTTGAGGGTCTGGCCTACCCGCCGCCGCAGGTCATCTTGTACTTGAACTGGACCTGACCTTTACGGAATGCGCCGTTCTTGTCATTCCATTGGCAACGTGAGGGCGAGCGTCCGGTTCATCGTCATGTCTCCTCAGGCAGCCGCTTGGCGACGCCAGGCCGGAAAAGGATCGGGAAGGTTGGGCAGCGCATCGGGTGATGGCGCGAGGTCTTCAGGGCAGAGCGCTGCGTCGAGCCGCGCCTTAAGCTGCGGCCAGTCGATGCCGGAACCGATGAACACGATCTCCTGGCGCCGATCGCCCCAGGGCTCCCGCCATCGCGCTTTCATGTAGGCGCGCGCGGCGTCGTGGTCCGGCCAGCGCTCCTTCGGCACGGCCGCCCACCATGTGCCCAGCGGCGCCACGCTCGACAGCGCCCCGGCGAGCGAGAACTCGGCGACGATTTCGGGGCGCGTGGCGATCCAGAAATGTCCCTTGGCGCGGATGACGCCCGGCATCGGCCCGTTCAGAATGTCGTGGATCGCCTGCGGCTGAAACGGTTGTCGGGCGCGATAGACATAGGACGTGACGCCATACTCCTCGGTTTCGGGCACATGATCGGCAAAGCCGTAAAGCTCCTTGGCCCACATCGGATGCTCATGCGCCTTCTCGAAGTCGAACATCCCGGTGTTCAGGATCGTTTCGGCGTCCACGTCCGAGAAGTTTGTTTCGATGATGCGCGCATCGGCATTGAGGCTGCGGATGATCTTGCGTGCCGCGTCCACCTGATGCGGCGCGGCGTCAGCGACCTTGTTGAGGATGACGATATCGGCGAACTCGATCTGGTCGGTGAGCAGGTGAACAAGCGTGCGCTCGTCTTCCTCGCCCAGCACCTCGCCCCGGTCGCGCAGGAAGTCGTGGCTCGAATAGTCGTGCAGCAGGTTCACCGCGTCGACCACCGTAACCATGGTGTCGAGCCGCGCGACATCCGACAGGCTCTGTCCCTCAGTGTCCCGAAAGTCGAAGGTCGCAGCGACCGGCAGCGGCTCGGAGATGCCGGTCGACTCGATCAGCAGATAGTCAAAGCGCCCCTCGCTGGCGAGGCGACGGACTTCGGCCAGAAGATCATCGCGCAGCGTGCAGCAGATGCAGCCGTTCGACATCTCGACCAGCGTCTCGTCGGTGCGGCTGAGTTCGGTGTCGGCGCGCACGAGATCGGCATCGATATTCACCTCGGACATATCGTTGACGATGACGGCGACGCGTCGCCCCTCACGATTGTTGAGGACGCGGTTCAGGAGCGTGGTTTTGCCGGCGCCAAGGAAGCCGGACAGGACGGTGACGGGCAGGCGGCTGTCTGGTGACATGGTGTCTTTTCTGGTGAGTCGGACGGCCGGTCGCGTCAACGACGGCCAATCTCGATCTGGAAATGTCATGTTATATCGTAACGCGGCCTAGCATGGAAATCGCAGTCCGGCTAGAGGAGGCCGTCAAAACTCACACAAAGAGAGGCTTGGCAGCTTCGAGCCCATTCGAGACATTCGGCACAGATCTCCGACCTATCAACATCGGCCCGAAACCGACCTTCGCTCATCAGGCGGTAATCCCTGTTCTGCGACAAAAACGCATAGAGTTCCGGACGCATCGTCCAGTGTAGTTCTGCTTGAGATGCACCCAATTGCCCAGGGTTTGCGCTGCACACCGCTCCGCTTGCGACTTTTTTGTGCGCTGCACAACTGTCCCGAACACCATGCTTCCCTTATGGTATTCCCGCCGGGATAAGGGTGATCGATAGATCTGTCCGCATGCGGAGGTTCAACCGGTTGCATGGGCCAGAGCGTCTCGAAGGTTGTCGTCATCGACCAGAATGCAGACCGTGCGCAAGTGCTTGTGGACGGTTTGCACGAAGCTGGAATTGCCGATGTCGTCCTGATCAAGGACGGTCTAGACATCTTAAATCGTATCACAACGTTTACCCCGGACATCATTCTTATCGACCTCGAAAACCCTCGCCGCGATACGGTGGAGCAGATGTTGAGGGTCTCGGAGCAGGTCGAGAGGCCGGTGGTAATGTTCGCGGACGAAAGCGAACCTGAACTCACCCGCCGCGTCATTCAATCCGGGGTGTCCGCCTATATCGTGGACGGCCTCCACGAGAACCGGCTCAGGTCGATTATCGAAATTGCCGTCGCCCGGTTCGAGCGTTTTGCGGATATGGGAAAGAAGGTCGCCAAGCTGCAGCAGCAGCTCGATGACCGCAAGGTTGTCGAAAAGGCCAAGGGCATTCTCATGAGAACCCGTTCCATGAGCGAGGACGAGGCACACGCCCTTCTGCGTCGCTCGGCAATGAATGAAAAGAAGAAGATTTCCGAAATAGCAGACATTGTCATTGCGGCCAGCAAAATCGGTCTGTGACGCCGCGCCTTGCGGTCAATTCGTAGTCATTGCAAAAAAAATGGGCGGGCTCTGCCGGGTTGGCAGGCCTTCTGGAGATCATGCTCAAATGCTGACCTGCTTGTAAGTCTATGATATATATGTAGAAAGCGACTTTCCAACTTCTGGCACGCTTGTTGCTATTGGGGAACTTGGGTTCCGACCGCGCTCAACGAAGGGTGCTGATTCATTCGGAACTCCATAGTCGGCCCAGCGTTGCGCCGACGGAGCACAGCCGCTTCGCATGATCGATTCCCGCAATCGGTCCGAAGCGGTTTTTTTGTATCAGCGCTACGCCGCCAACCGGCTGACGTGATGATGAACGGAGAAACCTGATGAGCATGGACAAAGACCCGTTTGATCCAAATGTGGATCTCTGGAACGAATGTTCCGAGCGCGGCTCCGACGAGAACGATCCGCCCCGCAGCATTGCCGATGTGCTGAACGCACCGGAGAAAATCGAGCGCGAGAACAACGCGTTCCTTGCCGATCGTGCGAAGGATTTCAACTCCGAAGACCCCGGCGCATCGATGTATCGCGCGCTTGAGAGCTCGCTGCTGCATTCGGTCTTCAAGACTGACACCAATCGGCGCAAATTCCTGAAGGGGGTCGGTGCGGCGGCGGCCGCTTCTGTGATCGGCTCGATGGTGCCATTCGAGGCGCTCGCCTCGATGGCGTCGGATGCGATGAAGAACCTCGAGAAAACGGACCTGAAAATCGGCTTCGTACCGATTACCTGCGCAACACCGATCATCGCCGGCCACGCTCTCGACTTCTACGACAAGTACGGGCTGAACGTGGACATCATCAAGACCGCCGGTTGGGCGGTCGCGCGCGACAAGTGCATGAACGGCGAGTATGACGCCTCGCACCTGCTGGCACCGATGCCCGCGGCTATGTCGATGGGGTTGGGTTCGGCATCGCAAGATTGGCGAATGGTGACCAACGTGAACACCAACGGCCAGGCGATTGTGCTCGCCAACAAGCACAAGGGAAAGCAGGACCCGAAAGACTGGAAGGGGTTCAAGTTCGGCGTGCCCTTCGAATACTCCATGCATAATCTACTGCTGCGGCTCTACGTCGCCGAGCATGGCATCGACCCCGACAAGGATATCCAGATCCGTGTCATCCCACCGCCCGAGATGGTTGCTAATCTGCGCGCGGAGAATGTCGACGGCTATCTTGCGCCGGACCCATTCAACCAGCGTGCCGTATATGACGGCGTCGGCTTCATCCACAAGCTGACGAAGGAAATCTGGGACCAGCACCCGTGCTGCTGCTTTGGGATCTCGCAGAAATTCATCGACGAGAACCCCAACACCTTCATCGTGCTTCTGACGGCCATTCTCGACGCCACTTACACCGCCGAAAAGGCCGACCAGAGAGTGCGGTTCGCAGAATCCATGGCGCCTAGAAATTACCTGAACCAGCCTGAGGCTGTGCTGAAGCAGATTCTCACGGGCGTCTATCCGGACGGCCTTGGAAACATCAAGAAGGTGCCAGATCGCATCTCCTTCATGCCCTACCCGACCCAGTCGATGGGCACGTGGATCCTCTCGCAGCTCCGGCGCTGGGACTACATCAAGTCCGATGTCGACTACAAGTCAATCTCCGACCAGATCTTCATGTCGGCCGAGACCGAGAAGAACATGAAGGACATGGCTGCGGCTAATGCTGACCTGGAGTGGAAGGATATTCCAGATGTGAAGTATCCGGTCTACGACATCTATGGGAAAGACTACAACCCGGACAGTATCCAGGACTACATCACCAGCTTCGACATTACGAGGGCGTAAGCAGTGGACGCTGTAACAGCAGCGCCAACACGTCGAAGTCGCATCCGGCCGGTTCGCCGGCCGGGTGTCGCAGACCGCATGTGAGCAGGATCAGGCGAAACACTCCCCATGAAAAACAACAACCTTCTTGCGGGCTTACTCTCCCTCACCCTCCTGGTTGTCTTCCTGGTCATCTGGCAGGCGCTGACAACGACGACGGTCCACGATGCCGGAACCGTCACACTGTCGAACGAGCAGGTGGGAGCGCTGTCCGAAAAGGGCATGTCGCAAGATGATATCGACGCCTATGCGAAACAGGGGCTGACATTCGATCAGATCGACCAGATCGCAGGCCTCGGCCTCAGCCTTGAAGAGATCGATGCGGCCGGCGGCATCCAGTCGTTCGGCTTCACGACAGGCGGTGCGGCTGAGGAGGCGGAGACCGGCTTTCCGAGCCCCATGCTCGTCTGGCGGGAGGCCTCAGAGCAGATCTTTGATCCTTTCTACGACCGGGGGCCCAACGACAAGGGCATCGGCATCCAGCTTCAATATTCGCTGGCGCGGGTGCTGACAGGGTTCGTCCTGGCCATCATCGTTGCTGTCCCACTGGGGTTCCTGGTCGGCATGTCGCCCTTGTGGAGCGCGGCGATCAACCCTTACGTCCAGGTGCTCAAGCCAATCTCGCCGCTGGCGTGGCTCCCGGTGGCACTTTATCTCATCAAGGATGCCGAGCAGGCATCAGTCTTCGTGATCTTCATATGCTCGATCTGGCCGATGCTCATCAACACAGCCTTCGGAGTGGCGAACGTCAAACCCGATTGGCTGAATATCGCCAAGACACTGGAGTTGTCGAAGCTCCAGACTGCCTATCGCGTTATCCTGCCAGCGGCCGCGCCAACAATCCTGACGGGAATGCGCATCTCGATCGGCATCGCCTGGCTGGTAATCGTCGCGGCTGAAATGGTCATCGGCGGGGTCGGCGTTGGCTACTTCGTCTGGAACGAGTGGAACGGCCTCAACCTGGCCAGCATGATCTTTGCCATCGTCGTCATCGGCATCGTGGGACTGATGCTCGACCTCGCGCTCGGCCAGGCCCTGCGCGTTATCGAATACAAGGAGTAGCCCCGATGCCCGAGTATGTCGTCAAGTCAGATCTCCTGGGCAAGTCGTTTCCAGGGCCGAAGCGGGGCGAAGAGAATGTCGTCTTTGAAAACGTCAATTTTCGACTGGAGCGTGGCGAGTTCGTCACCTGCATCGGTCATTCCGGATGCGGCAAGTCGACCATACTGAACATCATTGCCGGGCTCGAGAAGCCGAGCAGTGGTTGCGTTCTGGTCGACGGCAAGACGATTGACGGCCCGGGGCGGGACCGCGCCGTCGTCTTCCAGAACCATAGCCTTCTACCTTGGCTCTCTGCGCAGAGAAACGTCGATTTTGCTGTCAAAGCCAGGTGGCCGGACTGGGATAGCGACACCGTTCGTGCGCACTCGCGTAAGTATCTTTCACTTGCCAGTCTGTCCGATGGTCTGGACCGCAAACCGCATGCGCTTTCCGGCGGCATGCGCCAGCGGGTCGGCATCGCGCGGGCTTTCGCACTCGAAACCGAGGTTCTCCTCATGGACGAGCCCTTTGGTGCGCTTGATGCGCTGACTCGCGGGTCAATCCAGGATGAGCTCATCAAGATCTGGTCGGAGACACGGAAGACCGTCTTCATGATTACACACGATGTCGATGAAGCGATACTGCTTTCGGACCGGATTTTCCTGATGACCAACGGCCCGCGGGCGAATATCGCCGAAGCTGTTGTAGTCGACATCCCAAGGCCGCGTAACCGGGGTGATATCATCCACCATCCGGGCTACTACGACATCCGAAACCACATCATCGACTTCCTGGTGCAACGCTCGAAAGAGCTTTCCGGCAACGTCCGCAGTATACCACTCAGCGAGGTCCAGATTGAACAAGGCCTCGTCTACCCGCCAGACGTGAACCCATTGAAGACAGATGCCTGCCGCAGTTCCGTCCGGATGCGGGCCTGAAGGACCGGCAGAGATGAGGTTGGCGGCCGTGATCATGGCGTTAGCGGTGTTGGTCGGGCATGAGGTGCCCGCGAGCGTCTCGGCGCGGGCCCAGGTGTTGTCCGTCCAACCAGCGAAGGCGTCTCAGTCGACCGATCTGCTGCCGTCGCTCAGGGCTCATATGGCGGAATTGGGGACGCTGATGAACTTCCTCTTCCGGCACATCGACGATCCCGCCAGGGCGGGCGAACTGGCCGACATTGCAGAGAAGATGGAAGGCCTGCTGCTGGCTGCCGGCGCGTTCACGCCCAATGTGGCGTTGCTTGAGATGGATCCGGAAAAGGAAGCGACAATCATGCGCGGATTCCAGGCTTGCCTGGACCGGGCGCGCGGCGCGGTGCGGGATCTCCGGATGAGCCTGACTGCCGGCACCGGTGAGGCATGGAGAGCGCAACTCCTTCAGCTGGATGAGATCCGCCGCGACTGTCATGCGGCGTTTGGATAAACGACAATGAACCGTCAGCCCGCAGGCACCACCGAATGCACTTCGAGTACCCAAGGCATTGAGCATCTTGCAGGCTTATCCAGGGAATGGGCCTATGCGCGCGCAAGCGAAGCAAGCACGCTGTTCCTTAACCGTTCTCTCGCCAGTAGCCCGCCGTTCATGCGGATAACTGAGAAGCCGGGACCATGCCTGACGTTGTTCAGCTATGACGGCCACGCATACGATGAATACACAATTCGACGGGTTGAACGTTCGGGTGAAGAAAGAACGCTCTTTCTGGAGAATCCAAAATGGCAGGACGCCAACACGATCACGTTCGTCATCTACCCTTACCTGGATATCGACGACACGTGGGTCGTTATCCAGGACATCCCCGGCCTTGAAGAAAAACCGGTTCGCTTTGCCGTTCCGGCCCATCTGGCTCACCGCATCGAAATCATGCCGGATGGTTACCCGTAGTGCCGTTAGGGCGCTTTGAGCTTTCTTTGCGAAACCCGAACCTGAAAGGAACAAGCAAATGTCAACGGTTTCATCCTTACCCAACACCTCGCAAGCACCGACGGCATTGATGTCAAAACTCGAAATGACCGAACTGGTTATGGCGTCCAAGTTTGCCATGGGTGTTAGCTGGGAAGACATTTCGAAAGCCGCAGGCTTGTCTCCCGTATTTGTGGTATCGGCGTGCCTTGGCCAGAATACGCTGCCTGCCGACGCTGCCGCAAAAGTGGCTAATTACCTCGATCTCGGAAACCGTGCCAAAGATGTGGAAACGGCGCTTCAGCTGCCGCCCAAGAAGGCCCAGGAAACCGAAATGGTCTCCAAAGATCCGCTGATCTATCGGTTTCACGAAATTACCTACGTCTATGGCGATACCATAAAGGAACTCATTCACGAGAAATTCGGCGACGGCATCATGAGCGCGATCGATTTCGATCTTTTCATCGAAAAGATCGAACACCCCAAGGGTGACCGCGTGAAAGTAACGATGACCGGTAAGTTTCTGCCGTATAATCAGTGGTGAGTGTTTGATGCGTCCCCCCTTACCTCCATTCGATGCACAATCCGCGGCACAGAAAGCGCGCGCTGCGGAGGATGCGTGGAATACGTGCGATCCGGAAAAAGTAGCGCTCGCCTATACGGAGGACAGCGTTTGGCGGAACCGTTCCGAATTCCTCGCGGGTCGAGATGAAATCCGTGCGTTCCTTGACCGCAAATGGAAACGCGAGCTCGATTACCGTCTGATCAAGGAAGTCTGGTGTTTCGCGGAGAATAGGATTGCTGTGCGTTTCGCCTACGAGTGGCACGATGATGGCGGATTCTGGTTCCGGTCCTACGGCAACGAAAACTGGGAGTTCGACGATCAAGGGCTGATGCGCGTGCGTCGCGCCAGCATCAACGATCTGCCGATCTCAGAAGAAAATCGAAAGTTCCGTTGGCCACGTGGTCCTCGCCCCATGGACCATTCCGGACTGTCGGAGCTGGGCCTTTAGACCGCCCGTTGCAGTTTCCGATGCTCGCATGTGGCACTTTCCCGCGTCGCGTGCCGCGCGCAGCGAATGACCGCTTGCAGCCCATTCGGTCAATCGCCCCACGGCAGCAAAGTCCGCACACCGGACACCAGCGGCGAAACGATCAACTCGGACGTCGTACCGAACGCGGGCCTGGGCTCGCCGCCGCTCACCGTCCGGTCGCCGCGAACCAGGCGCGGCCCCGCCGCGGCCAGACTTGGGGCTAGCGGCCTGATAGCTCGGCGGCCAACATATCGATGAAACGCCGCACCCGTGGTTCCAGGAACCGCTTATGCGGATACAAGGCGATAATCGGAACCTCCCCGCGCTTCACGTCCGGCAAAACTTGGACGAGGGAACCGATTTTCAGGTCGTCTTTCACCAGGACGATCGGCAACAAGGCGATCCCCATTCCCGACAGGGCGGCCTCGCGGAGCGCCTCGGCGCTGTCCAGCCGTAAACGGACCCGTCCCGGCGCGTTGCTCCAGAACCCGGTCGCATCCTGCAGGGACCAGACCTGACGCTGTCCGACGCTCGAGAACTGCAGAAGGTCATGGGCGCTCAGTTGATCAATGGTTTTGGGCGGGTCGTGATCTTTGAGATATGCGGGTGAAGCGCACAGCACTGGCCTATCGGTCATCAGGGTGCGGGAGATGAGGGACCCATCGGGGGAGGTGACGCCGACCCGCACCGCAAGATCAAAGCCGTCCTTGATGATCCGGCTGACGGTATCTGAAAAACTGATCTCGAAACGAACTTCGGGCCACTGCTTCAGGAATCTTCGAACCACGGGCATCAGGAGCCGCCGTCCAAGCGCGTCAGGTGCTGCGATCCGAAGCGTGCCGCTCGGAACACCGTCGGCCCCCGCCATGCTCGTGTCGGCGGCGACAATCGCCGCTTGGATGGCCTGTCCCTGATGAAACAGTCGTTGCCCTTCCTCCGTCAGGCTGATCGCCCGGGTCGTGCGGTTCAGGAGGCGGATACCGTATCTGTCCTCAAGCCGGGCCACGGCCTTGCCGGCCGTTGACCGGGAAAGGCCGAACGCCCTCCCGGCGGACGCGAAACTCCCGGTCTCCACAACAGACAAGAAGACGAGAATGTCGTTTACTTTTGAATCAGCCACTGCACCCCGTATGCCGATTTTCGTTCGTCTCAGTCACGAATCCTATTCGCCTATATCCCAACTTATCTTGAACGCTATCGAGCACAATAAGGAGAATTGATATGTCCAACGCACCCATCCGAATGAACCCGGATACATTGCCCGACGCCGGTAAGGCGGGCTACTCGCAGATTTCCGTCACCAGCCCTGGCCGGCTGGCCTTTGTCTCCGGTCAAGTTGCATGGGACGCGGATGGGTCTGCGGTGCCGCAGACGCTTGAAGCACAAACCGAGCAGGTCGTCGCCAATCTCGGCGCGGCCCTGCTGGCCATCGATGCCAGCACCCGCGATATCGTCCAGATGCGGGTCTACATGACGGAGCTGAACGACGAAACAATGGGTATCGCGATGCCCCAGATCGCGGGTTTCCTCAACGGAGAACAGCCAAGTATGACCGGTGTCGGCGTCACTGCACTCGCCGGACCCGATCTACAGATCGAGATCGAAATGGTGGTTCAGATTCCGGCGTGAACCGGGAAGAGAGGCGCGGCGCTACCACGAAAGCGGACGCTGAGATTTTCAAACCACGGGTGTCCGATCCATCAGAGCCAACGTGCGCGCCGACTGGACCTGTCATCTGTGAATCCGCGGCCTGGGCTCGCCGCTCTCACTGCCCGGTCGTGGCGATCCACGCGCGGATGGTGTCGTGCTGGGCGTGCCAGTCGGCGAAGGTTTGCCGCGCCCAGTTCTCGACCATCTCGACGTGCCGGTCGGTGCCGGCAAACGGCGCCACATCGGCGACCGTCATGGTGAAAGCCGCCGGCGGCTCGAGTGCGACGAGGCTTGCCTTATGTCTGGCGAGACCGAGCATCACGTCGTTGGTCTGCCGCGGTGGCCGCGGCGACTCCAGCTGCACCATCAGCCGCGCCAGGTGCAGGCCGACCGACTGGATCGCCGCGCGCGACCCGTCGCCGGGGTGCTGGATCGCGTAGGCATCGACGGTCAGCCGGTGGGTCTTCATCAGCCGGAAATCCTCATACTCCGCCGCCAGCACCTTGCCGTAGGCGGCCCAGCATCCGGGCGCGCTGGTCATGTAGCGGTGGGTCGGCCCCTCGATCCGCGCGAAGCGGCCGCCGCAGCCGTGGCAGGTTTCCATGTCGTCGCTGGTGTCGGTCATGGCGGGTGATCTCGGTCCTCGCGCCGCGCCTGTCAACGGCAGCGACGTCGTTCGCCACCCCGATGCCACTGACGCACAGGCGATACGCAAGCGAGACGCGCCGGCGCTCGCGATGGTGTTCGGCCTATTCGTCCGGCTTTTCGCGGTAGACGCCGGTCTTCGGATCTTTTTTCAGGGTCACCGCCTTCGGTGTCTCGGGCCGCGCCTGCGGCTTCTTGAGCACGACATTGGCGACGTCGCGCGCCCGCGTCAGCCGCCGCCACCAGATGACGGCGAAGATCGCCAGACCGATAATGGTGAGCAGCGGACCCATGGCCCGACCCTATCGCCCCGCGTCCCGATGGGGAAGCCGGTGTCTGGGGAAGCGATCCCGACAAAACGTCACCGGCCATCCCTCCCGGCGGGAGCGGACGACAGGTGGTGACATTCCAGTGTCGTGCGTTCGCCGAATGGCGCCGCACGGCCCGCCCCCGCCCAGCAGCTCCTGGTCCGCGCCGCCCGTCTCCACCCGCTCCGCGTCGTCCTCCGGCTCGACCGGAGGACCCATCGAAACCGTTGCTCTGTTGAAGATCGGGATGCTTGCCTTGGTGCTGCATTACCCAGCCACGTGCTGGCGATATCGGGTCCTCCGGTCGAGCCGGAGGACGACGGGTGAGCGCGGGCTTGGATGCTACGCGCTCCAGAATCACCGTCATGGCCGGACTTGATCTGGACAGGCCCGGCCATCCACATCTGCGCACTGGTCGTACCGACGCCGATCGACAGTGCGCGCGTAGCTGCCCGATCAAACGTCGGAGTCTTTGGCACGACTTCAGAAAACCATCACCGGTCATCCCGGACCGCGCACGGCGCAGCCGTGTCGCGTGATCCGGGATCCAGCATCAGACTTGCGGCGCGCAGCAGCCGCTCCGCTGGAGTCTAGATTCCCGCTTTCCTGTCCCATTTACACACGTCACACCGACGCGGAATCCCTCCCCGCCAGGGGAGGGGGGACCACCCGAAGGGTGGTGGGTGGGGACGTTTCGATAGGTCCGCGCCGGTTGCAAAGCATCAAACCCCACCCGTCCGACGCTGCGCGCCGGCCACCCTCCCCAACTTTGGGGAGGGATGGCGCGCGAGTCACCCGACTGAAGCAAATCCTGCTAAAGCCCGTAGCGCTCCCACAGCAGCCGTTCCTCGATCAGCCCGAGCGCGCTTTCGATCCCCGCGGCCATCGACGCAGCGGGGCCGAGCCCGAGACGTCGCCGCAGCAGGCTCGGCTGCTGGGCGATCACCTTCAGGACCACCTTCTCCCCGAACTTTTCGCGCAACACCGCCCGAAGCTCGCCAGTGCGGTCGGCGAGCCCGAGCTTGACCGCCTGGTCGCCGGTCCAGAACGCGCCGGTGAACAACTCCGGATCGTCGGCGAGTTTTGTCCGCCGCCCCTTCACCAGGTCGATGAAGGTGTCGTGGATATCCGCCTGCAGCGCCTTAAGCCGGGCGACGTCGGCTGCCTTCTCCGGCGCGAACGGATCGAGGATCGCCTTGTTCTCGCCGGCGGTATGGACCCGCCGCTCGATGCCGATCCGCGCGATCGCCTTCTCGAAGCCGAAGCCGGAATAGATCACCCCGATCGAGCCGACGATCGACGACGGGTCGACGACGATCTCGTCGCCGGCGACCGCGATCATGTAGCCGCCGGATGCCGCCGCGTCCTCGACCGCGACGATCACCGGCTTGTTCTTCTCCTCGGCCAGCGCCCGGATGCGGCGATGGATCAGATGCGACTGGACCGCCGAGCCGCCGGGCGAGTTGATCGAGATCGCCACCGCCGGCGCTGACTTCATCGCGAAGGCGCGGGCAAGCAGCGGCGCGACGCTGGCGATCGACAGGGTCTGGCGGAACCCGCCGCCGCCGATGCCGATCGGCCCGGCGAGCCGCACCACCGGCACCACCGGCCCACCCCGCCGCAACAAGGTTCGTAACGAAAACGCCATACCTACGCACTCCACTTCGCGTTCATTTGCAGAGCCGGCTCTCGCACCAGTCGCTCATCCCCCGCGTAATGTATCCTCTCCCCTTGTGGGAGAGAGCCTGTCCCCGGCTCGATCGGGGGATAGCGAGGTTTGGCGGCGACGCCGCCCTAGCCGAGCTTGGTGAGGGGTTCTTCGCAACCGATTACGCCTTTTTGGGTCCCACCCTCACCCGGTTTGCCGAAGCTCGCGTCCGTGCCAAGGCGGACATGGCTTCTCCCGCGGAGATAGGGAGTGAAGCCCACCTTCCCGCTCATCCCCACGAAGGTGGGGATCCATTCCATCCAGGCAAGGCACATCGGTCTCACTTCCCGCCTCCGGATCAGGCGGCACTAAGCTCCGCAGGATGAGGGGATGTTCTTTCCCCTTGTCGGACTCCTCTGCGGAAGCCCTCGCCGCGTGCGACCGCCCCTCTCCCCCCTTGCGGAGGAGACGGCGGAGCTTGGCCTCGCGAAGCGGGCCCTAGCGGAGCCAGAGGGGGGTGCCGGAGCGCTAACCCCGATTGGCGATCGACGCACAACGTAATCGCCGGCGGATGCGCCGCTACCCCCCTCCCTGACCCTCCCCCGCAAGGGGGGAGGGAAGCCGGCGTCGGGGCATGCCCCTCTCCCGACAGGGAAGCGGGAAGTGGAGCCCGAGCCAACGCTGATCCCCCGCCAACACCGCTCATCCAACGGAGTGCTTCCTCTCCCCTTGTCGGACTCCTCTGCGGAAGCCCTCGCCGCGTGCGACCGCACCTCTCCCCCCTTGCGGGGGAGACGGCGGAGCTTGGCGCAGCGCAGCGCGCCCTAGCGGAGCCCGAGGGGGGTGAGTTCGCAACGATTGCCCACAGAGCCCACCGCACGTCGAGGAGCCGCCGAAGGCGGCCTCGCACGCAAGACCGCGGACCGTCCGTGACGGTGTCGTGCGTCTTTCGAGGCTCGCTACGCTCGCACCCCCGATCAAGTCGGGGGCAGGCTCTCAAGATGAGGTCGTTGGCATGCCTTCAAAGGCTGAAGGGCATGGGGCGGACGTCGCGCCCATGTTCAAGCAACTGGCACCGGTGCGATCCGAAAGGTCCGTCTCCGCGGACGGCGGCAAGCCGCCCCGGCGAGACGCTTATATTCACCGAATACTATTTGCCGGGAAGCCCCGGCCGCATACGTCGACACCGTTATCCGCGCCGGCTACGCCCAATACTCAGCATGTCACCTCAGCTTTCAAATCGTAAACGACGTTCGGAAAGCCAGTTATACAATAGCATTGACGGTATTTCGACGTGTTATGCCCACGTTTACACTTCATATCTTCGGGTGCCTGGCCAATCACCGCGCATTCTATTCCCTTTGGTTTTGTGTTGGATGACGGAGTACCACAAAATCCATTGACCCTCGTTTCCTCGACGCTTCTTGGATACTCTTGGCCGCATTGTCCACCTGCATGAGCGGGGCAATAGAATAGCCAAGTGGTGGTGTCACCCAATGCGGTGCCGGGGATGAGTA
Organism: Bauldia sp.; assembly: GCF_965232525.1. Classification (GTDB taxonomy): domain Bacteria; phylum Pseudomonadota; class Alphaproteobacteria; order Rhizobiales; family Kaistiaceae; genus Bauldia. The sequence continues at coordinate 4,187,746 of NZ_OZ246980.1, forward strand.
TGACGAGAAAAGCGGCAACCTTCACGACCTTAGAAGCCAATTCGGTTTCCTTTCAGATTCCAGCTTTTGTTAGGATACCCGGAATTATGCCAAGTTTCATTACGAATCGGACTGGTCAGACTGACGCCGTCGGCATCGGGTCTGTTACGGTGGCAAGGCGGGTTTCGGTTCAGCGCGTTGATGAGATGGAAACCGCCTAAAGCTGCTCGCCCCTTCCTTCGATCTCCGACCGGCTCAAGAGGAGCGTGCGCGTGGGCGGTGCCAGCCGCGGGCTGCTGACGCCAGCGACCGGCCATCGCGCAGCATCGCCTCGACTGGCTTGGTGAAGGCGTTGCCCTCGGCGCCGTGGAGGATCAGTGGCGGCAGGATGCGCGGGCTCGCCCGGCGGCCCTTGACCGCCCGCGCCAGAATCCGATGCGCCGGTTCGTCGGGACGTGGATGGATCGGCAACAGATCGAGCGCACCGAACCGGCGGCCGACAGCGGCGATCAGCTCCGCCAGTCCGGCGGCCGGGAAGACAATGGTGACGCCACCCCGCACCTTGAGCACCGACGCGGCGGCCCTCAGCCACGAGTCGAGCCCGCCGGCCCCGAGCACATGGGCATCGGCCCGCGCCCTGGCCGGCGACCGGGTGCCGCTGGCGCCGGCGTAGAAGGGCGGGTTCAACAGAACGTGATCGGCAAGGTCGCGCCCCATGCCGGCTTCCACCCGTTCCGCCTCCGGCGCGGCGATGTCGGCGGCGACGATCCGCACCCGGTCGGCAAAGCTCTGGTTGGCCGGTCGGGCAAGTCCGGCGCGGGCACAGGCGACCGCTTCGGCGTCCCGCTCGACCAGCACGATGCGGGCACGGCGGCAGCGGGCGGCGGCGCAGAAACCGGCGACCCCGACCCCGGCGCCGAGATCGACCACGGTGCCGGAGATGCGGCCGTCGAGGGAGGCGGCGAGCAGCACCGCTTCGAGCCCGGCCCGGTGGTGACCGCGCGCCGGCTGGACCGCCTCGACCCGGCCGCCGAGAAAGGCGTCGACGGTGATATCTGGCGGCATGTCCCCGGGCGCCGAAGCGTCGCGCTCGACACCCGCGTGGCGCGACGTCGCCATCGGTGTCGGGCCGGTGTCGGTGGGCGTCGAGACCGGTGTCGGAGGGGTGTCGGACGGCGTCGGCCGTGTCATTCGCTCGGCTTCGGTTTCTCCAGTTCGCCGCCGATATCGGCTTCGGTCAAAATCCGCCGGGCGGCGTCAACCCGTTCTGTCGGCACGAGAATTCGCCGTGGCAGCACCCCGATCGAGCCTTCGATCACGCTCATGTTCTGGTCGACGACCAGCGCCTCGATTCCGGCGTCCCTGAGCAATGCCTCGACAAACGAAATCAGGACTAAGTCATTGGTTCTTATGATCTCTTCCATGCGGCTCACACGTTTTCAGGGGCCGGATCGGCGGTGTCCATGACATTAAGGAGCGAATCGCGCCCCGACAATCCGTCGCAATCCCCGACCCCGGCTTTCGCGCTAGATTTGAACAGGTTAGCCGGGACGCCTATGGTCGGAGCCGGCAAACAGAGAGGTGTCCGGTGGGCGTGATCGTTCCCCTTCAGGGCGGCAACAGGGACGAGCGGGCGAGTATCGCGCCGCTGGTCGATTTGACTGCGGCATCAATGGCTTCGGTCAACGATATCATCCTCGATCGGGCCGGCTCGAACGTCGAGATGATCCCCGAGGTCGCCCGCCACCTGATCGATTCCGGCGGCAAGCGTTTGCGCCCGATGCTCACAATAGCCGCAGCCGGCATGTGCGGCTACAACGGCGTCGGCCACGTCAAGCTCGCGGCCAGCGTCGAGTTCATGCACACCGCCACCTTGCTCCACGACGATGTTGTCGACGAAAGCGACCTGCGCCGCGGCAAGGCTGCGGCCCGCCTCGTCTGGGGCAATCAGGCGAGCGTTCTGGTCGGCGATTTCCTGCTCGGCCAGGCGTTCAAGATGATGGTCGAAGTCGGCTCCCTCGACAGCCTGGAAATCCTCTCAAACGCCGCGGCGATCATCGCCGAAGGCGAAGTGATGCAGCTCGCCGCGGCCAAGAACACCGCAACGACCGAGGACGAGTATCTCGCGGTCATCCAGGCGAAGACGGCCGCGCTGTTTTCGGCGGCCGCCGAGGTCGGGCCGACCATCGCCGATCGCGACCGGACCGAGCGTGCGGCTTTCCGCTCCTATGGTACCAATCTCGGCCTCGCCTTTCAGTTGATCGACGACGCGCTCGACTATGGCGGCAACGCCTCAGACCTCGGCAAGCAGGTCGGGGACGATTTCCGCGAAGGCAAGGTCACGCTCCCGGTGGTGCTCGCCTACCGGAGGGGGTCCGATGAGGAACGGGCGTTCTGGCAGCGGGTCATCGTTGAGGGAAAGATCAGCGACGGCGACCTGGAAACCGCCGTGGCGCTGATGCGCCGCTACGATGCGATCGACGACACCGTAGAGCGCGCGCGCCATTTTGGCGCCGTCGCCAGGGATGCCCTCGCACCCTTCCCGGACTCAGAATACCGTTCCGCCCTTCTCGAAGCAGTTGACTTCTGCATCGAGCGCGCGCACTGAGCGCCGGGTTTCAGCGACGCTTGCCGAACACCCAGAAAACCGCCATCTTGTCCGCCGTGGGCGCCGCCTGGCTGAAGCCATAAACGGATACCAATGACTGTCAGACACCTCCTGAGCACGACCATTCTCGCGGCCGGACTGGCCCTTGCCGGCGGCCCGGCGGCTGCCGAGACCGTCAACCCGCGGCAGAGCGGTGGCATATTCGCACCTTCGCTGGCGGGCAGCTACCTCGCCGGGCGCAGCGCCGATTCGGCCCGCGACCTCAAGTCGGCCGCGGCGTATTTCACCGCGGCGCTGGAAGCCGACCCGGACAACTCGATCCTTCTCGACCGGGTCCTGATTCTCCAGATCGCGAATGGCGATATCGACTCCGCCCTCAGCTATGCCGAACGGCTCGTGGATGTCGATCCGCGGAACCCGACCGCGCGGCTCCTGCGCGGAATCGAGGCCATCGAGAAAGGGGCACTCGGCCGAGCGGAAGTTGAGATATCGGAAACGGCGCGCGCACCGCTCAGCGACATCACAGGCGCTCTCCTGACGGCGTGGGCGGTATTCGGCTCGGGCGAAACCGAAGCCGCGCTCGACATTATCAACGACGTTACCGGACCGCGGTGGTTCGACCCGTTTAAGGCCTTTCATACCGCGCTGATCGCCGATCTCGCCGGGCGGGACGATCTTGCAGTCGGCGCCATCAGCGATGCTGCGCGCACGGCCGGATCGACGCTCCGGGTCGCGGAAGCCTACGCGCGTATACTCGCCCGCGTCGGCCAGCGAGATGAGGCTACCGCGGCACTCGACCAGTTTCTGGAGAGGCAGCCCGACCATCCGATCATCGGTGACCTCGCCGCCCGGATCGCCCGCGGCGACGAACTGGAGCCCATGGTCGGGTCGACGATCGATGGCGCCGCCGAAGTCCTGTACGGATTGGGGTCGCTGATCGGATCCGACGGCGCCGTCGAGCTCGCAGCGGCCTACCTGCAGCTCTCGCTCTACCTGAAGCCGGAATCCCATCTGACCACCCTCAGCCTCGCGGACCAGTTCGCTGGCGCGGAACGATGCGAGGACGCTAACGCCGTCTACGATCGAATCCCCAGGACCTCGAGCCTGCGGCGCAACGCCGATGTCCAGACCGCCCTCTGCCACGACTTCCTGGACAACCCGGAGGCGGCGATCAGCCTGCTTGAGCCTCTGGTTGCCGACGAGCCGGACGATCTGACCCTGGTGACGGCTCTCGGGAGCATCATGCGCGGTCGCGAGCGCTTCGAAGAGGCGGTGGACATCTACGGCAAGGGCATCGACACGATCGAAGAAGTCGTGGATTCCCACTGGCGGCTTTTCTATTTTCGCGGCATCGCTTACGAGCGTAGCAAGCAGTGGGAGAGGGCGGAGGCCGACCTCAAAAAGGCGCTCGAACTCAACCCGGATCAGCCACAAGTCCTGAACTATCTCGGCTATTCGTGGATCGACATGGGCCGCAATCTCGAGGAAGGCCTGAACATGATCCGCAAGGCGGTCGAGCAACGACCGGACGACGGCTACATCGTCGATAGCCTCGGCTGGGCCTACTATCGGCTCGGCCAGTATGAGGAAGCGGTCATCCATCTGGAGCGGGCGGTCGAACTGCGCCCGGAGGACCCGGTGCTGAACGACCACCTCGGCGACGCCTATTGGAAGGTCGGCAGGCGGCTGGAGGCAACCTTCCAGTGGAACCACGCCCGCGATCTCGATCCGGAGCCAAAGGACCTCGAAAAGATCGTCCGCAAGCTGGAGAGCGGCCTAGTCGCTGATGGCGCAAACGGCGGTTGATCCTGTCGCGGTTCTGATTTCGGAAGCCGCCGCCAAGGTCGAGTCGGCGCGCGCCAAACTGAACCTCGCGCTGCACGTCCTGGACCGGCGTCCGGATGGATACCACAATCTCGATAGCTTGGTGGTGTTCGCCGATCTTGCCGACCGGGTGACGCTCTATCCCGAGGAGCCGGGCATGATCGGGCTGAGGATCGACGGTCCTTTTGCCGAAGAGTTGCGCGCTGCGAGCCCACCGGAAGACAATTTGGTTTTCACCGTCGCCAAGGGCATGGCCGAAGCGTTCGCCGCCGATGTGCAGGGCGGACTGGGATTGCAGCTCGAAAAGCACCTGCCGATCGCCGCGGGCCTCGGCGGCGGGTCCGCCGACGCCGCCGCTGCCCTGCGGTTGCTCAATCGCGCCTGGCATCTCGGCATCCCCGCTCAAGAACTTGCCAGTATCGGCTTCTCGCTAGGGGCTGACATCCCGGTTTGCCTTTTGTCGCGGCCCGCCCGGCTGCGCGGCCGGGGCGACGACCTGCTTCCTGTCAACGGACTCCCGGCCCTGCCCATCGTTCTGGTGAACCCGCGCGTTCCGCTCTCTACGCGGGACGTGTTTCGACGGCTTCAGCCGGCCGCGCGCGAGCCGATGCCGGCCCTGCCCAACTCGATCGCGACGCCGATGGAACTGGTGTTCTGGCTGAGGCGGACGCGCAACGACCTGTTCCCGCAGGCCGTTGCCATCGTGCCGCCAGTCGAGACTGCTTTGCGCGCGGTCGCCAACGACCCGGACTGTGTGTTCGCAAGAATGTCCGGGTCCGGGCCGACGGTTTTTGGTATCTTCATGTCGGACGAAACCGCCGTGCGGGCGGCTGCCCGACTGCGGGCGGCCGAACCGTCCTGGTGGGTGATGGCGACGCAAACTGCCGGCTCGTGACGCCACCGGCGCTAGGGGAAACGGACCATGAGCGACACTGCAGACGTGCCCTTCGTTCCTGTACGCTTCGCCGTCCTGGCCATTTCAGACACCAGAACGATCGAGGACGACCGCTCCGGGGCGACGCTTGCCGACAGAATCTCCGACGCTGGTCATGTGCTGTCCCGGCGCGAAATCGTCCAGGACGAAATCGCCGCGATCCGGTCCGTGCTCCAGCGCTGGATCGCCGACGACACCGTCGATGCGATCGTCACCACCGGCGGTACAGGGCTCACCGGGCGCGACGTCACCATCGAGGCCGCCGAACCCCTGTTCGACAAGCACATGGACGGGTTCGCCGCGGTGTTCCACATCATCAGCTACGGCACCATCGGCACCTCGACCGTGCAGTCCCGCGCGACCGCGGGCGTCGCCGGCGAGACGTTCGTCTTCTGCCTGCCGGGATCGCCGGGAGCGTGCCGGGACGCTTGGGACGGCATCCTGGCGCCGCAGTTCGACTATCGCCACGCGCCGTGCAACTTCGTCGAGATCATGCCACGGCTCGACGAGCACCTAAAGCGCGGCAAGCTGCGGCAGGCCGACGTCTGAAGGCCGGCGACGCGACGGGTCGGATAGGGCCCGCTAGCAGCCGCGAGACGACAAAGCCGCCGCGTCCGTTGCATCGGTGCCTGCCACTTGGGACGCGGTCACCTGGGTCCCAGCCTCCAGGATCCGAGTCAGCGCCTCCGTCATTGCGGCTTCGAAAGCCGGCGTCTGATAGAGGTCGTTGTGTCCTACGTTGGGGATCGTACGATCGAAGACGAGGTTGGCAGCCGCCGTCCGGAAGGCCTCGGTTCGGCGGGGTGGAATGATCCTGTCGTTTTCAGCAGCGATAATCGCGACAGGGGTCGTCGCGCCGCGTATGGCATCGGCGGCCGGCATTTGGTGGCGCAACAGCAGCCCAACCGGCGCCCATGGAAAATGCTCCCGAGCCAAAGCTTCGAGGTTGTCGAACGGGCTGACCAGGATGACGCCGGCAAGCGGCCGACGCGACGCCAGTTCCGCCGCAACGCCGGTGCCGATGCTGTAGCCGACCGCAACCACCTGCGCTGGCCCGAGCCGGTCGATAACATCGTCATAGAGGATCGGAGCATCTGCAAGCAGCGCCGCCGCGCTCGGGCGGCCGGTGCTCGGGCGATAGCCGCGATAATGGAACGTGACCACGTCGCGATCGGGAAACAGCCGATGGAGCAACACAGCCATGCAGGCAGCGTTCCACGCGTTGCCGCCAAAACCGAGCAACACCACGCGCTCACCGGAGTGTGACGGAGCGGGCGGGATATGAACACCGTAGAGGTGTTCGCCAGCTCCTGTTTCAACATCCAATGCGACGGCGGATGGTGGTAGCTCCGGCGGCGGTGCGACGAGATAGGCCGGAAACAACATCCGGGTCTGCATGAATGAGAGCAGCAGGAGGACCGCGCCGAACACGACGACCAGAACGAGCGCGATCTTGATGAACCACATGAGAAGGCTTCAGTTCCAGTTTCCACCAATGGTGCAATTCAAACAGCCTGTGGCCGTGCGTTCAAATGGCGAGTTCCAATCTTCGTTGGATGGCTTGGTGTCACGGCGCAGTGCTCCCACCGCGCAGCTTCTTGGGATTCAAGAATTGCAAATTTGTTCTTGATTTGTTCCGCTCATATGCTAGGAATCTATTCATGTCCTCGCTACGCCACCGATTCGCCGCCAGCCGCATCGCCCCCGCGCAGACGGTCGAGGACTTTGTTGGCGTCCAAATCGACCCCGAGCGGCGACGGGGTCGAGGCGCCGGCATCAACCCCTCGGGGCGTTTCGAACCGACCCAAACCACCGCCTTCGACGACGGCTGGGGCTCGGCCGACGACCTGCCGCCGTTCAAGACTGAGGTTCAGGAAGAGAAACCGCGACGGATCATCACCACCAACCAGTCGCCGGATATCTCCTTCGATCGATCGATCAATCCGTATCGCGGCTGCGAGCACGGCTGCGCCTATTGTTTCGCCCGGCCGACCCACGCCTATATGGGGCTATCGCCGGGGCTCGATTTCGAAACCCGCCTCTTCGCCAAGCCGAACGCGGCGAAGCTGCTCGAACGGGAACTCGCCAAGCCAGGCTACCAGCCGAAGACCATGGCGATCGGCACCAACACCGATCCCTATCAGCCGATCGAGAAGCGCTATCGGATCATGCGCGAGATTCTCGAGGTTCTCGACGCGGCCAACCACCCGGTCGGGATCGTCACCAAATCGGCGCTGGTCCTGCGCGACATCGACATCCTGTCGCGGATGGCGGCGCGCAATCTGGTCAAGGTCGCATTGTCGGTGACGACTCTCGACCGCAAACTCGCAAGAGCCATGGAGCCGCGGGCCGCGACGCCGGAACGGCGCCTGGCGGCGCTGCGCCTGTTGTCCGAAGCGGGCGTTCCGACCACGGTCATGGTTGCGCCGATTATCCCCGCGCTGAACGAACCGGAGATCGAGCGGATTCTCGACGCGGCGTCGGTCGCTGGAGCACGAGAGGCGGGCTACGTCCTTCTTCGGCTCCCGCTCGAGGTGCGCGACGTGTTCAAGGACTTCCTTGAGCGAGCCTATCCTGACCGCGCCAAGCACGTGCTGTCGGTGATCCGCTCCATGCACGGCGGTAAGGATTACGATTCAACCTGGCACCATCGCCAGCGCGGCGACGGCCCGTATGCGTGGCAGATTGGGCGCCGGTTCGAACTCGCCGCCCGGCGGGCCGGGCTCAATCGCGAGAAACGCTCGCTGGACAAGACGCAGTTCCGCTCGCCGCAGCCGACGGGCGCCCAGCTCAGCCTGCTTTAGCCAAGGCGCTTGCCGACAATCACCAGGTATTCGCGTTTGATGTGGAGGCCGAGGTCAGTGGCGTAGTGGCGGTGATAGGCGTCGACATCGGCCTTGAGCGCCGTGCGCGCCGGTTCGTCGAGCGAGGCGGCCAGTTGTTTCAGCGGGCCGAAGCCTTCGACGTACCAGTCCCAGATCTCGTCCGGATCGGCGTGATAGGCGTTGCTGATCCCCATCTCGAATGTCAGGTCGAAGTCGCGGCCGAGCAGGCCGGCGACGATGTCGCGATCACCCCAGGCGAGCGGCGATGGCTCAGGCGGCGGCGCGCCGCTATGTTTGCCGATCACGCCGAAGAATTCCGCCACGGCGCCGGCGGGCGCCCAACAGGCCAATGACAATCGCCCGCCCGGACGACAGACCCGGGCGATCTCCGTCGCGGCGCGTTCATGGTTGACCGCGAACATGACCCCGAACGTCGAGATCACACCGTCGAAGGCACCGTCGGCGAACGGCAGGCGTTCCGCGTCCGCGAGGCGGTAGTCGATCGGCCGGTCGAGGTCCTTTGACAACGCCTCGGCAGCCGCAAGCAGCTCCGGGGCGATGTCGATGGCGGTGACCTCGGCGCCGACGCGGGCCAAGTTGCGCGCGGTCCATCCGGTGCCGGTAGCGACGTCGAGGACGCGATCACCGGGCCGCGGCGCGAGCCGCTGCGCCGCATGGGCAAGGGCATCGGAGATTCGGAAACTCACATTGTCATAGGCCGCCCCGCCGATGCCCCACATCCGCGCGGCCGGCTTGTGGTGATCGAGGATGGCGCTCTCCAGAACGGTCATCAGTGTACTCCTGTCAGCCCAAAACGAGGGCGATCGAAGCACGGTTGTTGGCGGCGCGAATAGTCCAGATTCTGGAGTATTGTCGGGCGACGACGGCAGCTATCCTGACGCTTGGAGAAGGGTCGAAATGCCATGCGCAGCTACAACCAATTCTGTCCGATCGCCAAGGCCTCCGAACTGTTCTGCGAGCGATGGACGGCGATCATCGTGCGGGATCTCGCCTATGGCGCATGCCGGTTCTCCGAACTGAAGCGCGGCGCGCCGCTGGCGTCGCCGACTACACTCACCCATCGGCTGAGGCAGTTGGAGGCCGAGGGCATCGTCGAGCGCCGCCGGTCCGCCAGCGGCCGCAGCTGGACCTACCACCTGACACCCGCCGGGGAAGAATTCGTCCCAATCGTGATTGCCCTCGGCACCTGGGGGATGCGTTGGTCGCGTCGCGATCTTGTCAAGCACGAAAAGGATGTCGGGCTGCTGGTGTGGGCAATGGAACGGGGCGCCGATCCGACTGCGTTCGGTGATTGCCGCGCCGTGGTTCAGATGACCCTCACCGATCAGCCCAAAACCAAGCGAAACTGGTGGTTCGTCAATGCCGACGGCACGTGTGAGCTCTGCGTCACCGATCCGGGCTATCAGGTCGATCTCTACCTGACCACGACGCTTGCCGACATGATCTACATCTGGCGCGGCGACCTGACGTTGGCGACGGCGATCGACTCCGGGCGACTGGAGACCGACGGCCCGACATGGGCGCGACGGGCACTGAAGCGTTGGCTCAGCATCAGCACTCTCGCCCACGTCAAATCGGAGCGGGCGGCGGCGTGACGCGCTGAGCGAGGCGGTTTCACTCTTGCGGCCGATCGCGATGACCGCCACCATCCGGCCCCATGTCGAAACCGCCCGCCGATTCGCCGCCACTCATCGACCTGCCGAAGCCGACCAACCGGATCGAGAAACGGGCGCGGCGCCGCGGTGCACGGCTGATCGCCGGTGTCGACGAGGCCGGACGCGGGCCGCTGGCAGGACCCGTCGTGGTCGCCGCGGTGATATTCGAAGGCCGCGTGCCGAGCGGACTCGATGATTCCAAACGCCTCGCGGCAGAGGAGCGCTCACGGCTTCACGATACGATCCTGCGCCGCGCGATCGTTTCGGTGGCGGTGGCGAGCCGGGCGCGGATCGATCGTATGAACATCCTGCAGGCATCGCTTTGGGGGATGAGCAAGGCCGTCGCCGGGCTGGCCCGGCGACCGGACCATGTCCTCGTCGATGGTAACCTCCTCCCGCGCGATCTCCCCTGCCCCGGCGAGGCCGTGATCGGCGGCGACGCATTGTCGGTTTCGATCGCGGCAGCCTCGATCGTCGCCAAGGTCACCCGGGATCGGCTGATGGCGGCAGTTGGACGGGCCTATCCCGACTACGGCTTCGGCAGTCATAAAGGGTATTCGACCCGCGACCACTTCGCAGCACTCGATACGCATGGGCCCTGCATTCATCATCGGCGCAGCTTCGCGCCGGTACGGATCGCCCTCGGCCTGGAGGCCGAGCAGATTGAGCTGTTCGCGGACAAAGCATCGGACGCTGAGGCGAATCCGGCCGGCCCAGCCCCAACCGAACCGGCCTTCGCCGATCAGTGAAGCTTGTTTTTGACGTCCTCGATTGCGGAGGCCACCAGAGCGTCGGCTTTCTCGCCCTTCGCTTTGGCGGCGAGCAGCCTCTCGGCCGCCGCAATTGCGACATCGGCCGATAGCGCCTTCACTTCCTGAAGCGCCTGGATTTCGGCCTGGGCAATCTTCTCTTCGGCCATTCGGGTGCGGCTGGAGACGTACTCCTCCATCCGCTGTCGCGCCTCGACGCCGATCGCCTCCGCCTCGCGCTTGGCCTGGTCGATGATCTCCTCGGCCTCCGACTCCGCCTCGCGGGCCTTGCGCTGATACTCAGCCAGCAACGACTGGGCCTCTTCGCGAAGCTTGCGGGCCTGATCGAGTTCGTCGCTGATCGAAGCGGCCCGCTTGTCGAGCGCGCCGGTGATCGCCCCGGGCACCTTCATGTAAACCAGCAAAGCGAGGAACAGGATCAGGCCGATCAGCGTCCAGAACGTCGCGTCCTCAAGCATCGGTACCTCTCCCGGCCATCGAGTCGTCGACGGCCTTTCTGACCTCGTCGGTCGTTGGTTCGGCCTCGATCAGCGTCGTGACCACCGCTTCGGCGGCGTCTCTGGCGATCGTTCCCACTTCGGCGAGCGCCTGCTTCTTGATATCCGCGATACGCGTCTCGGCGGTCGCCAGCTTCTCCGCAAGGTCCTTCTCGACCGCTTCGCGTTGGGTATTCGCCTTGCCACGAGCCGCTTCCCGCGCGTCGTCCGCCATGTTGGAGGCTCGTGCCCGGGCGTCCGCGAGCGCCTTCTCGTAGGCGGCAGCGGCATCCTCCGATTCACCCTTCAGTCGCTCAGCCTGATCGAGATCGGCCGCGATCCGGTCCCGCCGTCCCTCGAGGATGCCCCCAATGCGGGGTAGCGCTACCTTGGCCATCAGGTAGTAGAGCAGCGCGAAGGTGATCGCGAACCACAGGAGCTGGGATGCGAACGTGGTCGCGTCGAACGGCGGAAACGTTGTGTGTTCCGCCACCGTTTCGTCGACAACCTGCCCTTCGACGAAGGGTTCGGTTTCGCCGGTTGCCATCAGCGCCTCCGGACGGATCGATGGATCACGCGATCAAACCGCGAAGAGGAGTAGCAAGGCAACCAGGAACGAGAAAATGCCGAGCGCCTCGGTCACGGCGAAGCCGAAGATCAGGTTGGTGAACTGGCCCTGGGCGGCAGCCGGGTTCCGGATGGCGGCCGCCAGGTAGTTGCCGAAGATGTTACCCACGCCGAGGCCGGCGGCGCCCATGCCGATACAGGCGATGCCGGCGCCGATGAACTTGGCTGCTTCTGCTTCCATGATGAACTCCTTGATGAGAAGGCTGATTGATGGAGGATGAACGCAACCGGGCGGTCAGTGCCCGGGATGAAGCGCGTCGTTGAGGTAGAGACAGGTGAGGGTGGCGAACACATAGGCCTGGACCACCGCCACCAGAAACTCCAGAGCGGTGAGAGCGATCGTTCCAAGCAGCGGGAGAATCGCGCCCAGGATGCCGACGAAACCGGCCGACCCAAGCGCCACGACGAATCCGGCGAACACCTTCAAGGTGATATGCCCGGCCAGCATGTTGGCGAACAGTCGAATCGACAGGGAGATCGGTCGCGAGATGAACGAGACAACCTCGATCACGGTAACGAAAGGCAGGAGGACCGGGGGCAAGCCGCTCGGCGCAAATAGACGGAAAAATCCAAATCCGTGTCGCCTGATGCCGTAAATCACGACCGTCAGGATGACCATCAGGGCCATCGTGGCCGTGATGATGATGTGGGCCGTCACCGTGAAGAAGTAAGGGAACATCCCGACGAGGTTGGCGACAAGGATGAACATGAACAACGAGAAGACAAACGGAAAGAACCGCATCCCCTCGCTACCCGCCGCGTCTCGTAACGTCTTGGCGACAAATTCGTAGACGACTTCGGCCGCCGATTGCCATCGCCCGGGCACCAGCCCCCGCCCGCGAGTCGAGAGGATCAGGAAGGACGAGGCGACGACAATCGTCACCACCATGAAGAGCGCCGAGTTCGTGAAGGAGAAGTCGATTCCGCCGACTTCGATCGGGATGATCTTTTCGACCTTGAACTGCGAAATAGGATCGGCTGCCAACCTGGTCCCTCGTTCTTGTTAGTCGAACCGGCGGGTCGCCGGGTCGTCGTCAATTCCGGGCCGTTTGGCGATCATGCCGGCCGACCGCATCACACTCAACAGACCGGCCGCGAACCCCACCAGGAAGAACACGATCAATCCCCAGGGCGAGGTGCCCAACAACCAGTCGACCCCCCACCCGAGCACCGCACCGACCAGGACGCCGGCCACCAGATCGGCGCCCATGCGCAAGGCCAAGGCATAGCCGGTGCGCGGCGGCGCATCCGGGTCGGCGACCTTCTCTTCTTCCGGTCGAACAGTGCCGATCCGTCGGTCGAGGTCCTTCAGTCTCCGGGAAAGGCTGGCGTCCTCGTCGCGCCGCTCGCGGCCCGGTCTTTCATTGCCCGGTCCATCCGCTTCGCTCATCAGACCGCCCTGCCGGCGCCCCTCACGGCCCGTGCAAAGCCCGGAACCGCCCCAAAAACCGGGCGCACCATAGGTTTCGCGTCGAAACGTGTCAAGAAGCGCGCATTTTGATCTATCTATTTGTTTCACATAGAATTTTCGCCTTGAGCCGCACACCGCGATGCTGCGTCGCAACCTGCTTGTTCAAAGAGAGTCGCGTGCTGAGCGACGGGGCTTCCGGATTGCCGGCAACCGTGGCACAAGCTTGTGTCATGTCGGTTCACAGACGTTCAGCTCGTCGCGGTCCGGTGGTCTTGTCCGATCTGGTCGGGCGGACAATCGCGCCCGTCACGGCCCGCCGCGGCTTCGCGACTGCAGACCTGATCGCCGCTTGGCCAGCCATCGCCGGTTCGGCCCACGCAAACTGCACAGCTCCCGAAAAGGTGGTCTGGCCGCGGCAAAGCGACGATGGCGAACCGGCGGCCGGCGTATTGGTCGTGAAGGTTGACGGCCCGCGAGCCATCTTCGTTCAGCACGACCTGCCACAGATCGTCGAACGCGTGAACGCCTACCTTGGCTACCGCGCGATCGCACGGGCCCGGATCATCCAGAGCCCGGTTGCGTCCGGAGAAGGGGCGGCGAGGATGCCGTCGGTGCGCATACTCGACCCGGTAGCGGAACGTGGCCTCGAAAGGGACGTTGCCGACATCGACGACGAGCGGCTGCGGCGGGCGTTAATCCGGCTCGGACGTGGCGTCCGCGGCCTCGCGAATAGTTGAGTTGCGCCGCGCCCAGAAACGCCACAATTGGCCGGTCCGGTGCGGTCAACGTTACGCGGATACTGATTAGCAAGAACGGTGAGGGTCATGGCAGTTCGGACGACGGTTTCTTTTTTTGGTGCGGCGACGATCGCGGCAGGTTTCGGCGTTTTCCATTTCGGGGGCTCCACCGACGCTGTAACCTTCGCGGAGGCGTTCCTGGTGTCGCCCGCCGCGGCCGCAACAAGCGAGGAAATGCTGGAAGCCGGACCGCTCGGCGAGAAGACGCTCGGCGATCCGAACGCGCCCAACATCGTCATCGAGTACGCCTCGATGACCTGCCCGCACTGCCAGACCTTTCACGAACAGACTTTCGAAGCCTTCAAAGAGAAGTACATCGATACCGGTGAGGTCTACTTCATCTTCCGTCATTTCCCGCTGAACCCGCTCGACACGGCGGCGGTGATGCTGACCAATTGCGCGCCGGAAGAGCGCTTCTTCCCGCTGGTCGACTTGATGTTCGAGCAGCAGCCCAAATGGGCCTTTGTCGACCAGCCCGCCGAGGCGCTGCTCAATCTCGTCAAGCAGGCTGGCTTCACCCAGGAATCCTTCACGGCGTGCCTGCAGAACCAGGAGGTTCTGGACGGCGTCGACTGGGTTCGCAGCCGGGCTGCCGGCGATTTCGCCGTCCGCTCGACGCCGACATTCTTCGTCAATGGCGATATGCAGACCGGTTCGATGTCGCTGGAGGAATTCGACGAACTCCTTGCAGAATAGAGCCGAATCGCCCTAGGCGGGAACCATCGGGCGGCGTTTGGAGCGCAGCCGGCAAGCGTGGCGAGGGCCTAGGTGAAATTCACGAGGCTGCGGGTTCTCGGATTCAAATCTTTCGTCGAGCCGATCGACGTGGCGATCGAACCCGGCCTGACCGGCGTGGTCGGTCCGAACGGTTGCGGAAAATCGAACCTTGTCGAGGCGCTTCGCTGGGTCATGGGCGAAGCCTCCTACAAGAACATGCGCGCGTCCGGCATGGACGACGTCATCTTCTCCGGCAGCCTCAACCGCCCCGCGCGTAACACCGCTGAGGTCTCGCTCCTCATCGACAACACCCACCGGGCCGCGCCGGCGGCTTTTAACGACGCCGATGCCTTGGAGGTCAGCCGTCGCATCGAACGGGAGGCCGGCTCCGTCTACCGTATCAACGGCCGAGACGTCCGCGCCCGCGATGTCCAACTGCTGTTCGCCGACGCTTCCACCGGCGCCCATTCGCCGGCAATGGTCGGTCAGGGAAAAATTGGTGAGTTGATCGCCGCCAAGCCGAAGAACCGGCGGGCCCTGCTAGAAGAAGCGGCCGGTATCTCCGGTCTCCACAACCGCCGCCACGAAGCCGAGCTACGGCTCTCCGCCGCCGAGCAAAATCTGGCACGCCTCGACGACGTAATCGCAGAGATCGAAAGCCAACTCGACGCGCTGAAACGCCAGGCCCGTCAAGCGGTTCGCTACCGCAACCTCTCCGGCGACATCCGCAGAACCGAGGCAACCGTCCTCCATCTGCGCTGGCTGGCCGCGGCCAAGAGCGTCACGGAAGCAGAAGCGGCTCTGGAGCAAGCGGCCGCGCTGGCCACCGAGCGCGCCACCATCCAGGCCGAGACCGCCAAGGTCCAGGCCGTCGCCAGCGCCGCCCTGCCCGATCTTCGGGACGCGGCCGCCCAGGCCGGCGCGGCGCTGCAGCGGATCATCGTGGCCCGGGAACAACTCGACAGCGAGGAAGAGCGGGTCACCGCGCGCCTCGCCGATCTCGACGCCCGTCTTGCCCAGTTGGCCGATGATCAGGCCCGCGAGGAACGGATGATCGCAGAGAACGCGACCATTCTAGCGCGACTGGCCGACGAGGAATCGACACTGGTGGAGGCGAATGCCTCGATGGCCGAACGGCAGGCCAACGCCGCCAGCCATCGCACCACCTGCGAGACCGCGCTCGTGGAAAGCGAGGCCGCGCTCGCGCAACTAACCGATAAGCTCGCCGACCTTTCGGCCCGTCGTGAGCAGTATCAGCGCAGCGTGACGGACGCCGAGCGGCGGCTCGAAAGCCAGCGCAGCGAACAGGCCGGAATCACCGCTGAACTCCAGCGGCTCGGCGGCGACAGCGAAGCGGTGGCCACGATCGAGCTTCGGAAGCGTGAGGCCGCCGAGGCCGAGGGTGCGGCAACGGCGGCGGAGCTAGAGGCCGTCGCAGCCGAAGAGAAGGCGGCGACCGCGCGCAGCCGGGTCGGCCAAGCGCGTGAGCCGCTGGCCGAGGCCGAACGGCAAGTGCACCGGATCGAGACCGAGGCCGCGACGCTGGCAGCGCTCCTGAAATCAGCTGATGTCGCCGACGGTGCGCCTCTTGTCGACCGCGTCACCGTGGAAAGCGGTTTCGAGGCGGCGCTCGGTGCCGCCTTTGGCGACGATCTCGACGTTCCGGCCGAGACCGAGACCGAGGCGTCGACCTACTGGCGACTGGTTGAGCCCAGCGAGGCGGACGCCTCGCTACCGGCCAACGCAACGCCGCTCGGGGCGCATGTCCAGGTACCGCCCGTCCTCACGCGGCGGCTGGCGCAGACCGGCTTGGTGGCGAAAGATGACGGCCCGCGCCTGCAGGCGTTGCTCAAGCCCGGTCAGCGGCTTGTCAGCCGCGAAGGCGACTTGTGGCGATGGGACGGCTATGTGGCGAGCGCCGATTCGCCGGGCGCCGCCACCCAGCGCCTCGCGACTCGTAACCGGCTGGCGGAGCTGGAAGCCGAGCGCGACGCAGCGACCCGCCTACTCGCAGCACGGCGCAGCGACATGGAGGAAGCCGAGGCCACGCTTCAGGCGACGGAAGCGGCGGAACGGGCGGGGCGTGAGACTCAGCGCGAAACACGCCGGTGGCTCGACGAGACGCGTAACCGTCTAGCGGAGGCGGAACGTGTGCTCGCGCGCGACGCAGCGCGGCGTAGCGCCCTTGAGGAGGCAGCTAACCGCCTCGCCGCAAGCGTCGCCGATCTGGAAGCGACCCGCGCCGTCGATCTGACGGCACTCAACGAAACGCCGGCCGCCGAGAGCTTCACGGAGGCCCTGCAAGCGGCACGGGACAAGGTTGCCGAAGATCGCGCCGCGTTGTCCGAGGTCCGCGCTTCGGCCGAGAGCCTCGCCCGCGAGGCGGAAATGCGGGCGAGCCGGCTCGCCGACATCGCAGTGGAGCGTCAGAGCTGGACCGAACGGGCGACGAACGCCGAATCTCAGATCGAAACGCTGACGGTCCGCAAGCAGCAGACCGAGGCCGAGAAGGCAGAGCTGGCCGAGGAGCCGGCGCGGATCGAAACCAAGCGGCGGTCACTGCTCGTCGAGATCGATACCGCCGAGAAGGCTCGCGCCGCTGCGACCGACGAGCTCGCCACCGGCGAAGCCACGCTCGCCGAGGCCGACAAGGCCGCGCGAGCGGCGCTCGACGCCCTCGCCGAAGCACGTGAGCAGCGCGGGCGAATCGAGGAGCGCGGTGTCGCTGCCCGGCAGCGGCTGGAGGAAACGGCCGCGCGGATCGAGGAAGCGCTCGACTGCGAGCCAGACGAGGTACTGGCGATCGCCGAGCTCAAATCTGGTGCTCCGTTACCGGAACTCGCACCCACCGAGGCACGGCTGGAGCGCTATCGCCAGGAGCGCGAACGCCTCGGCGGCGTCAATCTGCGCGCCGAGGAAGAAGCCCGCGAGATCGCGGAGCGCCGCGACGGCCTCGTCGGCGAACGGGAAGACCTAGTTGCCGCGATCCACCGGCTGCGCCATGGAATTGGCAGCCTGAACCGTGAAGGGCGCGAGCGGCTGCTCGCCGCCTTCGGTACGGTCAACGACCACTTCCGGGCGCTGTTCACCCATCTCTTCGGCGGCGGCGAAGCCGAACTACAATTGACGGAATCGGATGATCCGCTCGAAGCGGGGCTGGAGATCCTGGCGCGGCCGCCCGGCAAGAAGCCGCAGATCATGACCCTGCTTTCCGGCGGTGAGCAGGCATTGACCGCGCTGGCGCTGATCTTCGCCGTGTTCCGCACCAATCCGGCGCCGATCTGCGTTCTCGATGAGGTCGATGCGCCACTCGACGACGCCAATGTCGAGCGATTCTGCAACCTCCTCGACGAGATGACCCGCCAGACCGACACGCGATTCGTCGTGATCACCCACAACCCGATCACGATGGCGCGCATGAACCGGCTGTTCGGCGTGACGATGGCGGAGCGCGGCGTATCGCAACTGGTGTCCGTCGACCTCGAAACCGCCGAGAGCTATCGCGAAGCCGGCTGAGTCGCGCAGCGTTATCGGCCGGGACCTTGAACTCGGCCGAGAATACCGTCATGTGAAAGCCGCCCACCAACGAAACCGCATGGAGATTCCGATGGAACGGACAGCGACGCATCTTCTCGCCAATGTCCTTCGCTTCGATCACGGTCTCCACTCATGCCTTCCAATCCTGTCCCATCGCTGGTGGCACTGCGTTCCGTCACCTACGCCACGCCCGACGGTCGAACCCTTCTAGACAACGTCACACTCACTTTCGGCCGGGAACGGACCGGTCTGGTTGGCCGCAACGGAATCGGCAAGTCGACGCTGCTCCGTCTCGTCGCTGGTGATCTCGCGCCGGCCTCCGGCACCATCGAGCGCTCGGGCCGCGTCGGTTTTCTGCGCCAAGCCGTTCACGCAAACGTCGGTACGGTTGCCGATGCGTACGGGACAAGCGAAGCGCTCGCATGTCTCGATCGGCTGGAAGCCGGTCACGGCAGTGTATCCGACGCCGCAGACGCGGATTGGGACCTGCCCGCGCGGATCGCGGACGCCTTGGCGCGGGTTCAATTGACCGGCCTCGAGATGTCTCGTCCGTTGGCATCGCTGAGCGGTGGCCAACAGACGCGCGTCGCGCTGGCGGCGCTGATGTTCGGCGGCGCCGATCTGATCCTCCTCGACGAACCCACCAACAATCTCGACAGCGATGGTCGCGCCGGTATCGCCGAAGCGATTGCCGGGTGGCGGA
This sequence comes from Bauldia sp., assembly GCF_965232525.1. Classification (GTDB taxonomy): domain Bacteria; phylum Pseudomonadota; class Alphaproteobacteria; order Rhizobiales; family Kaistiaceae; genus Bauldia. The sequence continues at coordinate 4,206,630 of NZ_OZ246980.1, forward strand.
ATGGAGCCATCGTCGTCAGCCACGACCGAACCCTGCTCCGCCGTATGGACCGGATCGTGGAACTATCCGGGCTTGGCGTCCGCAGTTATGGCGGCAACTACGATTTTTATCGTGAGCGGCAGGACCACGAGCACGCGGCGGCCGAACAGGACCTCCGATCAGCGAAACACCAGCTCAAGGCAACCGAGCGGGCAATCCAGGCGGCGCGCGAGAAGCAGGATCGCCGCGCCTCGGGCGGCAAGCGCCAGCGCGGCCGCGGCGACCAGCCCAAGATTCTGCTCAACGCCCAGCGCAACCGCGCTGAACAGACGGCGAGCGCCGGCAGCGCTCTTGCCGAACGCAAACGACACGCGGCCCAGGCAACGCTACGTGATGCCGAAGCCACGGTGGAACGCGTCAGCACCCTGTCCGTCGCCCTGCCGCCGACCGGGCTGGCGGCCGGCAAGACCGTTCTTGCCTTCGATCGCGTCAGCTTTACCTACGCCAACGGTCCGCCGATCCTCAACGACGTGTCGCTGATCCTATCCGGCCCCCAGCGCACGGCGCTGACCGGGAGCAATGGAAGCGGCAAAACGACATTCTTGCGTCTCGCGGCCGGCGATCTCGCCCCGACTACGGGCACGGTCCGTCGCCCGGTCAAAGCGACCATGCTCGACCAGCACGTCGCCGTCCTCGATCGGGATCGCTCGATCATCGACAACTTCCGAACCGTCAACGGCAGCGCCGACGACAATGCATGCCACGCCGCCCTCGCCCGTTTCCTGTTCCGCGCCGACGCGGCGCATCGGCTGGTGGGCGACCTGAGCGGTGGCGAAATCCTCCGCGCCGCGCTCGCGGTAACGCTGGGCGGGTCGGCACCTCCGCAACTCCTTATCCTCGACGAGCCTACCAACCACCTCGATCTCGACTCGACCGAGGCTATCGAAGTAGCGCTTCGCGGTTACAACGGCGCGCTGCTCGTCGCCAGCCACGATACCGATTTCCTCGACGCCATCAGCATCACCGAGGTGTTGGCGTTTCCGCTGAGCGCGGGGGTCTCGGCGATGTGAAGCGATAGACGGGGCCAGCGTGCGCGGGCAGGAACGACCCGTGTTGAAATTGGATCGGCGCCGCCGTGATACTGTTGGGCAATGATCGATTCAGGACACACCTCCCCGATATCCGAAGCCTTGTTAGCGTGGTACGACCGCCACGCTCGCCGCCTGCCGTGGCGGGTTGGACCAACCGAACGCGCCCGTGGTCGGCGCCCCGATCCCTACCGGGTGTGGCTGTCGGAGGTCATGCTCCAGCAGACCACCGTGACCGCGGTCAAGCCGTACTTCGAGCGGTTCGTGACCACCTGGCCGAACGTCGCCGCGTTGGCCGCCGCCCCCCGCGACGATGTGATGAAGGCCTGGGCCGGTCTCGGCTACTATAGCCGAGCGCGCAACCTCCATGCCTGTGCCCAGGCGATCGTCCGGGATCATGTTGGCCACTTCCCGACGACAGCCGCAACGTTGAAGACGCTGCCGGGGATCGGCGACTACACAGCGGCGGCCATCGCTGCGATCGCCTTCGACGAACCGGTGCCTGTCGTCGACGGTAATATCGAGCGGGTGATCGCCCGCCTCGCTGCCATCGACACCCCGCTACCGGCGGCGAAGAAAATCATCCGCGCGCAACAGGCGGAACTCACCCCCGCTTCGCGGCCCGGCGACTACGCGCAGGCGATGATGGATCTCGGCGCCGGGATCTGCACGCCGAAGCGACCGGCCTGCGTCCTCTGCCCGATCACCACGGCCTGCGTCGCCCGTGCCCGCGGCGAACAGGAGCGTTATCCAATCAAGGCCGCAAAGCCCGATCGCCCCACCCGCTACGGCGCCGCCTTTGTCGCGAAACGCGCCGACGGGGCGGTGCTGCTCCGTCAACGGCCCGACAAGGGGCTGCTCGGCGGCATGGCGGAGGTTCCGGGCACCGCCTGGTCGTCGAACCGCGGCGAAACCGACATCGCCGCCGAAGCTCCTTTCCCGGGCACCTGGCGCCCGGCCGATCAACCTGTCGTCCACGTCTTCACCCACTTCCGCCTGGAACTCACTGTGTTTCACGCGACGGTCGATGATCAGGCACCACCGACCGGCGCCTGGTGGTCCGGCGTCGAGGCCCTGCCGTCCGAGGCCCTGCCCAGTGTCATGAAAAAGGCGATTGAATCTGTCATGCTCGGCGCCACGAAACAGAAGAAATCGAGGAGTGCCGCGTGACCACCGTTCGCCATGTCGTCTTCGACCTCGGAGGGGTGCTCCTCCACTGGGATCCGGAAGTTCCCTATCGCAGGCTGATTCCTGACGAGGCGGAGCGAACGCGGTTCCTTACCGAAGTGTGCTCGCGCGCCTGGAACGCCGAACAGGACCGTGGCCGCACTTGGGAAGAAGCGGAAGACACCCTGATCGCCGAACACCCCGACCACGAAGACCTGATCCGGGCCTATCGGGCGAACTGGCTGGAAATGGTCCCGCACCATCTCGATGACAGTGTCGCTGCCCTCGAGCTACTTCTCGACGCGGATATCGACGTCACCGCGCTCACCAACTTCGCGGCCGACACGTTCGAGGTCGCCCGCGAGGAGTATCCGTTTCTGAAGCGGTTTCGCGGCGTGACCGTCTCCGGGCGCATCGGATTGGTCAAGCCGGACGAGGCGATCTACCGCCACCATCACGAAAATTACGGCCTCGATCCGGCGCGCACGCTGTTCTTCGACGATGTCGAGAAAAACGTCGAGGGCGCGCGCGCCGCCGGCTGGCAGGCGGAACGGTTCGAATCGCCGGAAAAGCTCCGCGCCGACCTGATCCGCTATGGGGTTTTGGCCGCCTGAGTTGTCGCCGACCGGTCAGGCGCCAGCGGCAGCAAGATCGCGGCGCACGATCTGGCGTAACTCGTCGATCGGCGCCAGGCCTCCCTCGCGCTCGAAGTGCCAGAACGTCCAGCCGTTGCAGGCGTCGAGACCCTGAACAAGCGCGCCCACCCGATGAATCGAACCCACGTGATCGCCGGCCTTCAGCGAGCCATCGACCCGGACCTCGGCCGCATGCCGGGCGCGCGCATCGGTCAGTGTCACGCCCGGCGTGATCAGCCCGGCATCAAGAAGGCTGTTGAACGGCACGCGCGGCTCTGCCCGCTTGCCCGTCGCCACGGCAAGCGCTCCTTCCGGCAGCGGTTCGATCGCCGCGAGCCGAGCCTTGGCCGTTGCGATGTAGGCGGCCTCACGTTCGACCCCGACGAAATGCCGGCCGAGGCGCTTGGCCACGGCCCCGGTGGTACCACTACCGAAGAAAGGATCGAGGACGACGTCACCTGGCTTCGACGCCGCAGAGAGAATGCGGTTGAGCAACGCTTCCGGCTTCTGGGTCGGATGCGCCTTGCGGCCGTCGGCATCCTTGAGGCGCTCGCCGCCGGTGCAGATCGGAAACAGCCAGTCGGACCGCATCTGAAGATCGTCGTTCCCGGCCTTCAGGGCGTCGTAGTTGAAGGTATAGCGCTTGGCGTCCGCGTCCCGGCTCGCCCAGATCAGGGTTTCGTGCGCGTTCTGGAACCGGCGGCCGCGGAAGTTCGGCATCGGGTTGGTCTTGCGCCAGACGATATCGTTGAGGATCCAGAAGCCCAGATCCTGGATGATCGCGCCGACGCGGTAGATGTTGTGATAGGAGCCGATTACCCACAGCGTGCCATCAGGCTTCAAGACCCGGAGACAGGCGAGCAGCCAGGCCCGGGTGAAGTCATCATAGGCTGAGAACGACGAGAATTTGTCCCAGTCGTCGTCCACCGCGTCGACCGTCGACTGGTCCGGCCGAGTGAGCGATCCGTCGAGCTGCAAATTGTAGGGCGGATCGGCGAAAACCAGGTCGACGGACGCGGACGGCAGCCGGTTCAGGGCAGCGACGCAGTCGCCCCTGATGATCGTATCGATCCAGTCCGGCCCTTCCGCGACCTTGCGCGCACGCCCCATGAACCCAACCCTGACGCAACAGATATCGGCGGGGACAGTGCGCGGTTAACGTAAAGTCGGGGTTAGGCGGCATAGTTAAGAAACCGTGACCCTCGTGCGTCAGAATGGCCGAATGGCGGCCTGGGTCTTCCGCCCCTTCGCCGATCCGGATAGACACAAGGGCTTCTCCAGACGGAAGGATTTCCATGCTGATCATGTTCGACTGCGACGGCGTGCTCGTCGATTCCGAAATCATCGCCGCACGGGTCGATTCGGAGGATCTCGCCGAGGTCGGCTTCGAGATCACCCCCGAAGAGGTCGTCCGCCGGTTCGCCGGCCTGACCTTCGCCGACATCATCGAAGTGGTCGAGGCGGAGATCGGCCGCCGTATTGATCCGTCCTTCCACGCGAACCAGAAGAAAAAGCTCAGCCAGCGCCTGGCCGAAGAAGTCGAAGCGGTCCCGGGAATCATCGACCTCCTCGATAATCTCGACGGTCCGCGATGCGTTTGCTCCAACTCCTCGACCGAACGGCTGAAGATCATGATGCAGCGCACCGACCTGTGGGACCGGTTCAAGCCGTACATCTGGTCGGCGGTCGAGGTGGGCACCAAACAGCCCAAGCCGGACCCGAACGTCTACGCCTACGCGCTGGAGCAGTTCGCCACCGCGCCGCGCGATGCGGTGGTGATCGAGGATTCGGTCTTCGGGGTGACGGCCGCGCACGCGGCCGGAGCCCGGGTCGTCGGCTTCACCGGTGGTGCTCACGCCTGGCCGGGGCTTGCCGACCTGCTCACCGACGCGGGAGCCGAGACCGTCATCCACCGCTGGGCCGACCTGCCGAAGGTCATCGAAGCATTCTCCGCATGGGACGGCGTCGACTGATGCGCATGGTCGCGGTCGTCACTGGCCTGACGGTGGCCACATCGGCGGGTGCGATCGAACTGCAGTTTCCGGTCGACTGTTCCATTGGCCACGATTGCGTCGTGCAGCAGTATTTCGACCACGACCCAGGTGCCGGGGTCTCCGATTACCGTTGCGGCACCCAGACCTATGACGGTCATGACGGAACGGACATCCGCCTGCCGACGCTTGACGACCTGACGGCTGGCGTTGATGTCCTTGCGGCAGCCCCCGGGACCGTCACGGCGGTGCGCAACGACATGCCGGATCTGATCTACAGCGATCTGGTCGCGGAGATCGTTGCCGATCGCGAATGCGGAAATGGCCTTGTCATCGACCACGGCGACGGCTGGGAAACCCAATACTGCCATCTGAAACGCGGTAGTGTCTTGGTGGCGCCAGGTACGACGGTCGTGGCCGGCGATCCGTTGGGCGAGATCGGCCTGTCGGGGGTCACCGAGTTCCCCCATCTCGATTTCTCCGTCCGTAAGGATGGCGTCGATCTCGACCCGTTTGCGCCCGACGGTATCAACGACGCTAGCTGCACCGCGGAGACCGATCCGGCAGAGTGGCTCTGGGTTGCCGAAATCACGGAGGGCCTCACCTACCAGCCGGCGTTTGTCCTCAACGTTGGATTTGCCAACGGTGCCATATTGATCGAAGAAATCGAGAACGGCGCGTTCCAAAACACGCGCCTGACCACCGACTCGCCGGCGATCGTCTTCTTTGGACTTGCGATCAATCTGGCGGAAGGCGACGTGCAAACGCTGGTCCTGACCGGCCCGGATGGAGAGGTCATCGCCGCGGATCAAGTCGCTCCAATCGACGCCCCCCAGGCCCAGTACATGGCGTTCGTCGGCAATCGCCTGTCCGATCCGTGGCCAACTGGCGTCTACCGCGGCCGCTACGCGGTCATACGCGACGGCGAGGAAATCGCCTTCGCCGAGGCCGAGACGACGCTCGAATAGTGCGAGCGCGTCCGGGCGCCCGCCGATGAACTAAACAACTAGGAAGTTGTCAGCGGTCAGGTCGGTGTGCTTGTCGACCTTGGCAAACTGGACGGCGTCGCTGCCGCCGACTCCGTCTTCATCGTAGTACACCGCACCTTCGCTCGCTTTGTAGAGAATGTAATCGTCAGCGTCCTTGGCCGTCTTCCCCTTCTTGAACTGCGACGCGGGCAGCGGACCGAGGCTGAGGGCAGTGAAGATGCTCTGATCGAGGAGGAACAGGTCCTTGTTCGGGTTGAAGTCCGTGATCCTGGAGAAACTGAAGGCGCTTCCCGCCTTAGCATCCTTGCCGTCGCCGAGTTTGGTATCGAACAGGAACGCGTCGAAACCCTTTCCGCCCTTCAGTATGTTCTTGTCCCGACCACCAGCCACAATATCGTTGCCGGCTCCGGCCCGGATATTGTCGTCGCCCCTGCCGCCCTTCAGTTCATCATTGCCGGCCAGTCCGGCGATCTTGTCATCGCCTTTCTTGCCGCGGATGAAGTCGTCAGAGGTCGTCGGCAACTTGCGCCCGAAAGGTGTCGTCGTCGCATCGATGACATCATCGTCGTCGGTTCCGCCGATCTTGTGGCCCTTGTCCTTGAGCACGATGCGCGTGCCGCTCACTGAGTCCTTCTCGGCAGTGAACTTGTTCGACTCAGGATCGGCGACCATCAGCGTGACCGTCTCGCCAAAGCTGGAGACGGTCATGACGTCGGTCGTCTTGTCGTAGTCGACGGTCGCCCCTGCCGCGAATTCCAGCTCGGTCAGGACGATCGCGTCGCCTTCACCGAAGTCGACGATGGTGTTGCCGAACGACGTTTCGACAAGCGCGTCGACCGGCGCCAAGGCCGCGTCGTCGATCGCCAGGATCTGGGCACCATCGGTGAAATTGATGTTCCCGGTGCCGGCCGCCTCGAAAGCGGCAAGTTCCAGCACGCCGGCGACAAGAGTCGTGCCTCCGGTATAGGTATTGGTTTGGATCAGCGTCGTCGCACCGGTGCCGCGCTGTTCGAAAACGCCATCACCGCTGATCACACTGTCGAAGAGAAGGCCCTCGGACCGATCGACGGCGAGGAATCCGCCAAAAGCGATGGACACGTCGGCTTCAAGCCCGCCCAACCCACCGCCGGCACCGACGATCAGGCCCGCGCCTTCGGCGATGGTCGCCCCACTCCCATAGGCCTGGAAATCCGCGAGTGTCCAAAACCCGCCGTTGACGTTCAGAACTTCCACATTCATGACGTCGGCCAGGGTGCCGGTGCCATCGCCTTCGAGGTTGATTTCGTCGGCGGTGCCCGCGCCACCGTCCTTGATGCCGCCCGTTGTCGCACCGGTGTAGAGGTTGATTGCGTCATCACCGCCACCCGTGGCGATATCGCCCAGGATGATTCCCTTGTTGGTGATAATGTCGGCGAACGTGCCGACGATGATGATGGCCTCGCCATTGCCGGCTTCGATCGTCCCCTCGTTGATGATCTCCGTGATGGCGAAGGCTGCCCCACCGTCGCTGTCATCGACGTTGATGGCGCGCTCGACGGAGTAGATCACACCGTCGGCATGGTTCTTGATCTTGCCGCCGCCAATGGTGACCGCTTCCGACAGGCCCTCGTCCCAGGTGCCGAGACCGCGGATCGTGCCGTAGTTGTCGAGGTCGATCAGGCCGTCGGTGTCGATACCATCGCCGTCCTGGTCGCCCTCGGCGGTCCCTTCGATCGTGCCCTTGTTGATGATCCTGGCGAGGGTTTCAGTCGCGACGAATTCGCCGAGATCGATGTTAATGCCGCCGCCGCGTTGGCCGATGATGTCACCGTGGTTCTCGATGTCGACCGTCTTGAGGTCGCCGGTGATCCCGTGCCGCGTTCCCTCGATCCTGCCACCGAGATAGTTGACGACGGTACCGTCCTCCCATTCCTGGTAGTCGATACCATCGTTGCCGAAGGCAAGGTCCACGGCACCGCCAAGGATGTGTCCGTAGTTGGTGACCACCCCTCCATTGCCGGGGCGGATGGCGTCCGCCTCGGCGGCTGTAATCAGCCCAAACTCGTGATTGATGATCTCGGCACCGATGGTCTCGAGATCGTTGAGATCAAGCGCTTGGCCGTTGGTGTCGTCGCTGGTTCCGGTCGTCTCGATCGTCCCGAAATTCTCAATGAAGACGACGCTTCCGGCGTTGAGGTCCTCGCGGATCTTCAGCGCATCGTCGGCCGGCGAACCGATTGTCCCGTAGTTGTAGAGATAGAAAGCCAAGACGCCCGTCGGGTCGCCGTCAGTTTGAATCGCCCGACTGTCGGTCGATGCGATCTGACCCTCGTTGACGATGACCACGCCCGGCGGCACGTCAGCCGAAGCCGACAGATCCCAGGTGACGGCCACGCCGGTCTGCTCGGGCTCGTCGACCTCGGTGGTGACGATCGATCCGACCGGCAGGACCCAAAGCGTGTCGTTTTCGACGAGCGTGATCGGATCGGTTGTGTAGCTATCGATGATGGTATCGGTCATCGCATCCCCCCAGCCGGCGGTTGTCGGTCGGAGGCGAAACTAGGAGCCCAACGTGACAGGCAAGTGTCGCGGCTAACTGATTGTCGAACCTGCCAGAAACATCCTAACCGGCCGATTCGAGCGGCCGGTCTCCAGCTTCTCCGTATCCCATGAGGTATCACCCAGGCTTGGCGATCACCTCGCTTTCGTTGTCAGGTCAACCGGCCGTAGCCAAACACCCGATAATCTTCTTCGTGATGCTGGAGCACGGCGTCTTCCAGCCGGCGACTGGCGCGAAGCTTCGACGTATCCACGTTCGAGGCGTTGATCGGGGCGAAACTTTGGGGGACATCGAGTTCCAAACGAGGGAACAGTGTTCGGATGTCGTGCTGAAGGTGCTCGAACCGCACGATATCTTCCGGGACCATGGGCACTCCGTCGAGATAGAACCAGCTAGCCATGGGCGGTTGCGTTCGAACCAACTCGAAGAATGCCACCTCATCGAAGACCGGCGTCCGATGTCGCCTTATACCGTCCCGCGCCGAGATCCATCGGTGTGGAGAATGGTAAAGTGACAGGAAGCGGTCAAACGGATGCCGCACGCTGGTCATGATCCGGCAGCGGCCAAAGAGGTCGTTGGGCATGGCGGAACGATAGTCCTCGAGCCTGGCATGCTTTGTCGGCGTATAAACGCCGGATACCTCGAAGCGTTCGATCCCATCCTGCCTCGGCTTCACGAAGCAGTGATCACTGGAGTATTCGAGCAAATGCCGCTGGAGGAAATTGCCTGCGGTTTTCGGAATATGAACGAAGATGATTCGCTTGCTGTCCAGAAACATGTGGCAATCGGGCGCTCGTCGGCCGTTATTCCGCCGCCTCCGACCAGGGCTCGGATTTCTCCCACTTCAGCTTGGGGTTTCGGGCAGCCTTGGTCTCATCCAGCCGCCGGCGTGGCGCCAATGTCGGGGCCTGCCGGAACCGTTCCGCCTCGCCGCGCTTCGCCCGCATCACCAATTCGCGCATTGTGGCGATGAACAGGTCGAGTGACGCCTTCGATTCTGATTCCGTCGGTTCAATCAGCATCGCCCCGTGCGCCACTAACGGAAAATACATGGTCATCGGGTGATACCCCTCGTCGATCATCGCCTTGGCGAAATCAAGCGTCTCGACGCCGGTTCCCTTCAGGAAGGTGTCGTCGAACAACACCTCGTGCATGCACGGTCGGTCGCCATAGGGCTGGCTCATCAGATCACGCAAGCCAGCGCGGATGTAGTTGGCGTTGAGCACCGCATCCTCCGACGCTTGCCTGAGGCCGTCAGCGCCGTGGGAAAGCATGTAGGCGAGCGCCCGCACAAACATCCCCATCTGTCCCTGAAACGCGGTGAGCCGGCCGAAGGGATGGTGATCTCCGCCGGCCTCGTCCGCATTTTCCACCAGTTCGGGACCGTCCGCGCCGGTGCGAACAAAGGGGACCGGCGCGAACGGCGCCAGCCGTTCCGACAGCACGACCGGTCCCGAACCCGGGCCGCCACCGCCATGAGGCGTCGAGAACGTCTTGTGCAGGTTGATGTGCATGGCGTCGACGCCGAGATCGCCCGGCTTCACCTTGCCGACGATCGCGTTGAAATTGGCACCGTCGGCGTAGAAGTAAGCACCGGCGTCGCGAACCGCATCGGCGATCGCGACGACGTCCCGCTCAAACAGTCCGCTGGTGTTCGGGTTGGTCAGCATGATCGCCGCGACATCCGCGGATAGCCGCGACTTGACCGCCTCGGGATCGACGGTGCCGTCATCACGCGCGGGGATGCTTTCGACCGCATAGCCGAGCAGCGCCGCCGTGGCCGGATTGGTCCCATGTGCCGACTCGGGCACCAGGACCACCGACCGGGCGTCGCCGCGTGCGGCAAGCGCTGCCTTGATGGTCATCATCCCGCACAGCTCACCATGCGCCCCGGCCTTTGGACTCATGGCAACCGCGGCCATACCGGTCGTCGTCATGAGCCAGTCGGCCAGTTCGGCGATCAAGGCAATCGCTCCCGGCACGGTGTCGACCGGTTGGAGGGGGTGAATGTCGGCGAAGCCGGGGAGCCGCGCCATCGCCTCGTTGAGCCGCGGATTGTGCTTCATGGTGCACGAGCCGAGCGGGTAGAGGCCGGCATCAATGGCGTAGTTCTTTTGACTGAGCCGGACGTAGTGGCGTACCGCCTCCGGCTCCGACAGCCCCGGCAGATCGATCGGGGTTTGGCGTGCGTGATCACCGAGACGCGACGATGCCGACGTGGGCTCCGGCAGATCGACGCCGGTGACATCGTTGCGGCCGACCTCGAAAATCAACGGTTCTTCGATCTGGAGCCCACGGTTGGTGGTGAAGGTTCGGGTCTCACCTGCCTTCGCTTCCACCGGCGAGGTCGAACGGCCTTGTTGGGTCATCAAGCCACCTCCCGCATTGCCGTGACAAACGCGTCACGGTCAGCATCCGTGTTGGTCTCCGTCGCGGCGACCACCATCAGGTCGGCGAGCTCCGGTCGCTCCGGCTCGAGCCGTGACACCGGAACACCGCCCAAGACACCCGCCCTGGTTAACGCCCCGACCGTCTCGGCCGCGTCCCCCGGCACACGGATCGTGAATTCGTTGAAAAACGTTTCATTCAAAACACTTACGCCCGATATCTGAGACAGCGCCTCGGCCAGCACGACCGCATTGGCATGATTGTTGTGCGCGAGACGACTGAGCCCGTTTTCGCCGAGCAGGGTCATGTGGATTGTGAAGGCGAGCGCGCAAAGGCCTGAATTTGTGCAGATGTTCGAGGTCGCCTTGTCCCGGCGAATGTGCTGCTCGCGGGTCGACAAGGTGAGGACAAAGCCGCGACGGCCCTCGGCATCCACCGTCTCGCCGCAAAGCCGCCCCGGCATCTGACGCAGATATTTCTGTCGGGTGGCGAACAGCCCGACATATGGCCCGCCAAACGTCAGTGGGTTGCCAATCGATTGGCCCTCGCCGACGACGATATCGGCGCCCTGGGCTCCGGGTGGTTCGATGGCGCCGAGGGCCACGACCTCAGTGAAGACGGCGACCAGCAGCGCGCCGACCGCATGGGCCTTTTCGGCTATGGGTCTGAGGTCGATCAGATGGCCGTAGAACGATGGCGACTGAACCACGACGCACGCGGTCTCCTCGTCGATCGCATCAAGGATGGACTCGGCGCCCTCTGGGTCCGGCGGCAACGCGACCGTGGTCTCGCCGGCCATGTCCGATACGGTTTCGACCACGTCACGGTAATGGGGGTGCAGGCCGCCGGCGAGCACAGCCTTCTTACGACGCGTAATCCGCGATGCCATCAGCACAGCTTCAGCGGTGGCCGTGGAACCGTCATACATGGACGCATTGGCCACATCCATGGCCGTCAGATGCGCAACCTGCGTCTGGAACTCGAACAGAACCTGCAGCGTTCCCTGGCTGATCTCCGGTTGGTACGGTGTGTAGGAGGTCAGGAATTCGGACCGCTGGATCAGGTGATCGACGCTCGCCGGCACGTGATGGCGGTAAGCGCCGGCGCCGACGAAGAAAGGCACCGAGCCGGCCGGTATGTTCCGCGCCGCCAACTTGCCGAGATGGGCCTCGACCTCCATCTCGCTCTGGCTTTGCGGGAGATCGAGTAGCCCGTCGATCCGCTTGTCGACCGGAACCGAAGCGAATAGGTCGTCAATGTTGGCGACGCCGATCCGCTGGAGCATGGTGGTCCGGTCGGCTTCGGTGTGCGGGTGATAGCGCATGGCGTACCGTCCCGGTCAGGCAGCCGGCGGCTCGACCCGGATGTCGGTCCGGACCGAGTTGGCGATGAAACAGTACTGGTGGGCAAGATGGTGCAGCTCGTCGACTTGGGCCGCATCGGGGGAGTCGCCGGCAAATGTGATCCGCGGTCTCAGAATCACCCGGGCCACCCAGTAACGGTGGTCTTCGATCTTCTCCATCTCGCCTTCCGTCTGGTCCTCGTAGCTATCGACGACGAAACCGCCGCGTCGCGCCAGGTCGAGAAAGGTGAGCATGTGGCAGGAGGAGATCGACGCGATGTATGCCTCCTCGGGATCGACGGCGGCCTCGGGGGCGTATGGTGCCGGCACGACATGCGGCGACGCCGACGCAGGAACGTCGATGCCACCGTCGAAGCGCCAGCGGTGGGCGCGGGAGTAGCGGCCGCGAGCGAAGTCGGCGTCAGGTTCGCGACGCCATGTGATGGTAACGGTATACTGGTGGGTCATAGCTCGCCTCAAAGGGTTTCGAGGAACGCCTTGTAGGCGTCCGTATCCATCAAGGCCTCGATCTCGGCCTTATCGGTCGGTTTCATCTTGAAGAACCAGCCGGCGGCCTCGGGGGACTGGTTGACTGTCGCCGGCTCGTCGGCGAGCGCATCGTTGACCTCAAGCACCTCGCCGCCGATCGGCGCATAGACTTCGCTCGCCGCCTTGACCGATTCCACCACGGCCGCCTCGGCGCCCTTGGCGTAGGTCTTGCCGACCTCGGGAAGCTCCACAAAAACGACGTCGCCGAGCTGCTCTTGTGCGTAAGCCGTGATGCCGATGATGACGTTGTCGCCTTCGACACGCACCCATTCATGGTCTTTGGAATAGCGGGTCATTCGTCTGTCCTTGTCAGGGCTTTGGTTTGCGGAAATAGCGGTGGGGGACGAACGGTATCGCCGAGACGGTCGCGCGTAGCGGGCGGCCGCGCACCTCGATCTCGACCGCGGTGCCCTCCGTGGAGAAATCGGAATCGACGTATCCCATGGCGATCGGCGCACCGACGGTCGGACCGAACGTGCCGGAGGTCACCGAGCCGATGTGTCGACCGTCGTGAAGGATCGGCGCGCCCCCGCGCGCCGGCGCCCGGCCCTCAAGCCGCAGCCCGACACGTCTGCGGCCGGGTCCGTCTTCGATCTCGCGAAGGATGCGGTCGGCACCGGGGAAGCCGCCCTCCCCCCGCCGGCGTTTGGCGACCGCGAACAGGAGATCCGCCTCAACCGGCGACGTGGTGACGTCGATATCCTGCCCGTAGAGGCAGAGGCCGGCCTCCAAGCGCAATGAGTCGCGGGCGCCGAGACCGATCGGCGCGACCTCCGGTTCGTCGAGCAGCGCCCGGGCGACGGTTTCCGCATTATCGGCTGGCAAGGCGATCTCGAAGCCGTCCTCGCCGGTGTAACCCGATCGGAAGACGATGCTGTCGACTCCGCGTACCGTTACGGCACGTGCCGACATGAACGGCGGTTCGCCGAGGTCCGGCGCATGCCGGGCCAGAACCTCCGCCGCCCTCGGTCCCTGCAGTGCCAACAGCGCCCGATCGTCCCTGGGTTCAAGCAGAACGTCGGCGGGGAGCCGCGCCCGGAAGTCGGCGTAGTCCACCTCCTTCCGCGCCGCGTTGACGACCAGCAGCAGCACGCCGTTGTCCGCCGGATCGTCCGGCCGGGTGATCATCATGTCGTCGATGATGCCGCCGTCCTCGGTGAGCAGCAGGGTGTAGCGCTCCCGCCCCGGCTTGAGGCCGACAAAGTCGCCCGGGGTGAGAGCCTCCAGCGCCCGCGCCGTGGTGTCGTGGTCCGGCCCGACGAGGCGCGCCTGCCCCATGTGGGAGACGTCGAACAGGCCGGCCGCGGTTCGGACGTGGTTGTGCTCGGCGATGATTCCGTCGGCGTACTGGACCGGCATGGCATAGCCGGCAAACGGCACCATCCGGGCGCCAAGCGCACGATGCAGTGCATCGAGTGGCGTCCGCTTCAGGTCTGTCGATGTGTCGTCGGCCATGTCGGCTCCGGACAGATACTACTAGGGCCGCGAGCCCGTTCTCACGAACTGCCCGCGCCCCCTCTGTCCGAAAACCTGAGAGATTTCCCGCGCCAAACCCGACGCGGTTACTCCTTCGGTGAGCCCGCGCGCAACGCGAGCCGCTTTCCAGAGCGCCGTCGACCAACCGGTCCTTTTGCCTGAGAGTTTCCGGGGCGGTTGCTCCTTCGGCGCCGGGCGCGTCGGCCCGACCTCTCCCGGCGGTCGCATGCGATCCAGCCCTAACCAAGACCGGAACGGCCGGGATTCGGCGATTACCCGACCATCAGCACCATAGGGCGACGCGAGGGCGAGTCAATCGCCCTATGGATTATGCACCCTCGTCGAACCCGACATAGACGATGAGGTTGCGATCCTGCGGCGTGATGTTGACCGAAACCGATTCAAACACCTCGCTGTAGTCCGCGCTAAGCGCCGGTGCGCCGATGGTGATCGGAACACGGAACAGGTTCGAATAGAGCGGTCCCGTGCCGCCAATCTGCTTGACCACGACGATCCGCAGCGGCAGCGTCACCGTTCCGGCTCCCCCCTTTGGCCCGGCGAGCACACGGCCGCTGACCCCGACTTTGATCGTCAGCGTCTCGCCGCTCTGGGTGCATTCCCGTGCGGTCTTGGTGATCGATGCCTGGTAACGGACATGGGCGGGATCGTTCTCGTTGCCGCGTTCATACACGGTCAGAGCCTCGGTTCCGGCGCGAATCTCGATCGGCGGGCAATAGGCCGACTTCAGAAAGTCCGAGACAGCCAGCGTGGTCGCTTCGTCGGTGTTGCCGTCGACCAATCCGCCGCCATCTCGGGTGGTGCAGGCGCCAAGAACAACCGATGCCGCGACGAGAACGGCCAAGGGTACGCGTCGACCGGTCAGGAACTGCATTCACGTGCCTCTCGTAAGAACGGCCGCTTCTATAGCAAACCAAACGGCTTTTTTGCGACCTGGCGCATGGCCGCACGAAGGTGACAAGCTTGCCGCTCGGTTTCTCGCCCGCTAGGTTCGACAGACAAGCCGGGCAGCCGCCCGGCGCCAAAAGGCTCAACTCGTGCACTATGTGAGTACGCGCGGTCAGGCATCCGCGCTCGGTTTTTCTGACGCACTGCTCGCGGGGCTCGCCACCGACGGCGGCCTCTACGTTCCTGAAGCGTGGCCGCAGGTCGCACCGGAGACCATCGCCGGTTTCGCCAGCCAGCCTTATGCCGATGTCGCGTACAGCGTTGTCCGCCCTTTCGTCGGCGACGACATCGCCGATATCGATCTTCGCAGGATGTGCATCGAGGCTTACGCGACCTTCCGGCATACGGCAGTGGCGCCCCTGGTCCAGCTCGAGCCGGGAGGCTGGGTGCTGGAGCTCTTCCACGGACCGACCCTCGCCTTCAAGGACGTGGCGATGCAGTTGCTGTCGCGGCTGATGGACCACGTGCTCGCCGAGCGAGGCGAGAGGGTTACCATCATCGGCGCGACGTCGGGAGATACGGGCGCGGCGGCGGTCGAAGCCTTTCGCGACCGCGCCAATGTCGATCTGTTCATGCTCCTGCCGGAGGGCCGCGTCTCGCCGTTCCAGCAGCGGCAGATGACCACCAGTGGCGCCGCCAACATCCATCCGATCGTCGTCCAGGGAACCTTCGACGACTGCCAGGCGATCGTGAAGGCGATGTTTAGCAACCCCCGGCTCCGCGAGCGGCTGGCGCTGTCCGGCGTCAACTCCATCAACTGGGCGCGGATCGTCGCCCAGATCGTCTATTATTTCACTGCCGCCGCCGCATTGGGCGCCCCCGACCGCCGCGTCTCGTTCACCGTCCCGACCGGCAATTTCGGCGATATCTATGCCGGCTACGCCGCGAAACGGATGGGCCTGCCGATCGACCAGTTGGTGATCGCCACCAACGTCAACGACATTCTCGCCCGCACTCTGGCGTCAGGTCGCTATGAGGTCGGCCGCGTCCAGCCGACCACGTCGCCGTCGATGGACATCCAGGTCTCCTCGAATTTCGAACGGGTGATCTTCGAAGCCTGCGGCCGCAACGGGGACGCGGTCCGGCGGATGATGGCGTCGCTCGCTCAGTCCGGCGGCTTCTCGCTGGAACCGGAGACGCTACGCGCGATCCGCGACGACTTCATCGCCGGCACCGCCACCGAGGACGAAAGCCGCGCCACAATCGCCCGAACCTTCGAACGCACCGGCTTCCTGCCCGATCCGCATACCGCCGTCGGACTCGCGATCGCCGAGCGGGTCGAGTCAACTGATACGCCGATGGTGACGCTGGCGACCGCGCATCCGGCCAAGTTCGCGGCGGCCGTCGAAGCGGCGATCGGGCGACCACCGCCGCTGCCGGACGGCTTCGACGACTTCGAACAACGGGAGGAACGGTTCGCCGTGCTCCCCAACAGCCAGGAGGCCGTGGAAGCCTTCCTGATGGATAACGCCAAGGCAGTGAGGGACGAGGTTTGAGCTTATGACGGTACGTGTGACGGATCTGGAAACCGGTCTCAGAGTCGTCACCCACGAGATGGACCACCTGGAGAGCGCCGCGATCGGCGTCTGGGTCGGCGCCGGTTCACGTTCGGAGCATGACCACGAGCACGGCCTCTCCCATCTCCTCGAACACATGGCGTTCAAGGGCACCAAGACGCGCTCGGCCGCCGACATCGCCGAGGAGATCGAGGCTGTCGGGGGCGAAGTCAACGCCGCGACCAGTGTCGAGACGACCTCCTACTACGCCCGGGTCCTTAAGAACGACGTTCCCCTGGCGCTCGACATCCTGAGCGACATCCTGTCGAACTCGGTCTTCGATCCGGAGGAACTGGCCCGCGAGCAGCATGTCATCCTCCAGGAGATCGGCGCGGCGTTGGATACACCCGAGGACCGGGTCTACGACTCATTTGCTGAAACGGCGTTCCCCGACCAGCCGATCGGGCGGAACATTCTGGGTACCGCAGAAACGGTGACCGCCGCCGGCTCACCGATGCTCGGCGAGTATCTGGGCCGTCACTATCGCGGGCCGGCCATGGTGTTGGCCGCCGCCGGATCGATCGGCCACGACCAGCTTGTCGATCTCGCCACCGACGCGTTCGGGCAACTGCCGGCCGAGGCCGGCCCCGAGCCGCAGACGGCGACCTATCGAGGCGGCGAAAGCCGGGAACAGCGGGACCTGATGGAAACCCAGATCATGCTGGGGTTCGAAGGACTGCGCTATGGCTCCGACGACTTCTATACCGCCCAGGTCCTGTCCGCCATCATTGGCGGTGGCATGTCCTCACGGCTGTTTCAAGAGGTCCGGGAGAAGCGCGGTCTCTGTTACTCGATCTACGCCTTTCACTGGAGCTTCGCCGACACCGGCGTGTTCGGAGTTCACGCGGCCACCGGGCCGGAAGACGTCGACGAATTGATGCCGGTGATCACCGACGAACTCGGCCGCGTCGCCGACGACGTGACCGAGAAGGAACTGAAGCGGGCCCGGGCTCAGCTGCGTGCGGGCCTCTTGATGACGCTTGAGAGCCCCGCGGCCCGCGCCGGTCAGCTGGCGCGGCAGCTCCTGCTGTTCGGCCGCATCATCCCGCCCGACGAACTGGTCGAGCGCATCGAGGCGATTACGGTCGACGACCTCAAGGGGCTGGCCGACCGAATTTTTCGCAACGGATCACCAACGCTAGCGACGATTGGCCCCGCAAATGGCATAATGAACCGCGATACGATCGCGACACGGCTCAGCGGACGATCGCAGCCTTAATCCACCCGGCCGACCGACATGGCGTTCCTGCGTTCGATTTCCCCGGTCAACACCAACCCAACCATCCGCGGCGAGCGGGTGCTCTTACGCGTGCCAACCCTCGCCGACCACCCACAGTGGGCCAAGCTGCGGGAGGACAGTCGCTCGTTCCTGGCGCCTTGGGAGCCGGTGTGGCCGGCCGACGATTTGACCCGTCTGGCGTTTCGGCGCCGTATCCGCCGCTATCAACGCGAGATCCGCAACGGGACCGGATATCCCCTGTTCATCTTTTCGCCGGACGGCGAGACGCTCCTCGGCGGCCTGACGCTGTCGCAGGTCCAGCGCGGCGTCGCCCAGTCGGCGGTTCTCGGCTACTGGATGGGCTTGCCCTTCGCCGGCAAGGGATACATGAGCGCCGCCGTCCGGTCGCTGATCGGTTTCTCCTTCGATACATTGCAGCTCAATCGTATCGAGGCGGCCTGTCTGCCCCACAACACGGCCTCCATCCGGCTGTTGGAACGGGTCGGCTTCCGCCGTGAGGGCTACGCGCGCCGCTTCCTGTGCATTGATGGACGGTGGCAGGACCATGTCCTTTACGGTCTGGTACGCGACGATCCGCGCCCGTGATTGTTGCGGCCTTGCCTTGTTTCGGCCGGCACAGCCAAATATGACATCGCGATTCGTCCCGGCCCCGGAGCGTCGGTTGCCTTTCGTTCGCCTGATCCCCTTTTTGATCCTGACCGCCATGTCGCTTGCTTTGCCACAGGCGGCGAGCGCCCTCGACGGTATCGCCGTGCCGCTGGACGGGCGCACCCTCGACCTCACCGATCAGGTGCAGATTTTCCGCGAACCAGACGACCGTATCCAGGTCTCCACGGCGCCGGGATTGGACGGCATTGTTCGGCGCATTGAAATCCGGTCCCAGGACGGGCCGGGCGCTTCCGACTGGGCGGTCTTCGCGCTGGCCAATAATGGCGACGAGCAGATCGACCGCCTGGTAGTCTCGCCCTACTATCGCCTTGCAGGCTCGGGCCTGTTCTGGCCCGATCTCGGCGCCTCGCGGATTTCCAACATCACCCCCAGCCAGGGCTTCGCCCCCGATCGGCAGCCGAGCCAGGAGGCCGATGTCTTCCGGATCACCCTCGACCCCGGGGCGGTGGTGACCTATGTCGCCGAGCTCAGTTCGCCGGAGCTGCCACAGCTCTATCTGTGGGACGGCGACGTCTACAAGGACAACATCAACTCCTATTCGCTCTATCGCGGTATCGTCCTCGGCATCGCCGGTCTTCTGGCGCTGTTCCTGACGATCGTCTTCGTCGTCAAGGGAACGGCCATGTTTCCTGCGACCGCGGCGCTGGCCTGGGCCGTGCTTTTGTACCTCTGTATCGACTTCGGGTTCGTCAATCGCATTATCGAGGTCCTGCCCGGCGAAGAGCCAATCTGGCGTGCGGTCTCCGGCGTATTCCTCGCCACCTCGCTGATCGTCTTCACCTACACTTACCTCAACCTCAATCGCTGGCATGTGCGCTACAGTCATCTGACCATCGGCTGGTTGGCAGGTATGGCCATCCTCTTCGGTATCGCCATCATCGAGCCGTCGGTGGCCGCAGGTATTGCCCGATTGTCGATCGGCCTGACCGGTGTGCTCGGGCTCGCGCTGATCGCCTATCTCGCCACTCATGGCTTCGACCGGGCGATCATGCTGATCCCCACCTGGCTCCTCCTGCTGGTCTGGATCTTCGCCGCATGGCTGACCATCACCGGCACGATCGACAACGACGTCGTCCAGCCAGCGCTGGCCGGCGGCCTCGTGCTAATCGTGCTGCTCCTCGGCTTCACCGTGATGCAGCACGCCTTTGCAGGCGGTGTCGTCGCCCAGGGCCCGATCGGCGATGCGGAGCGGCGAGCCCTCGCCCTCACGGGATCGGGTGACATCGTCTGGGACTGGGATGTCCAACGCGACCGGGTTTACGCCGGGCGGGAAGCTGAAAAGCTGCTGGGGCTGAGCCGCGGCGCGCTTGAAGGCGCGGCACGCGATTGGCTTGAGGTCCTCCACGCCGGCGACCGGGATCGCTTCCGCACGCTGCTCGATGCCATCGTCGAACAGCGCAGCGGTCGGATTGCCCAGGACTTCCGGCTCCGTTCCGAGGACGGGCACTACCTTTGGTTTCACCTGCGGGCGCGGCCGGTCCTCGGCCAGGACGGTGAGGTCCTCCGGGTCGTCGGGACCCTCCTCGATGTCACCGAGGAACGGACCGCCGAGGAACGGCTTCTGCATGACTCCGTTCACGACAACCTGACCGGCCTCCCCAACCGGGAGCTGTTCCACGACCGTCTCCGCGCGGCGATCGCCTGGACCGAAGCCGAGGGCATCGCCCGTCCGTCCGTGTTCATGCTCGACATCGATCGCTTCAAGCAGGTCAATGACAGCTTCGGCTTGTCGATCGGCGACTCGATCCTGCTCACGGTTGCCCGCCGCCTGACCCGATTGCTCAAGCCGCAGGACACGCTGGCGCGGATCGACGGTGACCAGTTTGCATTCCTGCTCGTCTCCGAAACCCAGGCCGAGCGCGTCGCCGCCTTCGCCGAGTCGGTAAGGCGCACGCTGCGCGCGCCGATCACCCTCGGCGAGAAGGAGATCTTCCTGACCGCCTCGATCGGCATCGCCATGCACGATGGCAATGACGTCGAAGCCGAGGAAATGGCGAAAGAGGCCGAAATCGGCATGTATCACGCCAAGCGACTCGGCGGCGATCGTATCGAGGCGTTTCGGCCGGCGCTGCGCCAACACGGCACCGACCTTGCCACTCTCGAATCGGACCTGCGGCGTGCGCTGGGCCGGGAGGAGATCAAGGTCCTCTACCAGCCGGTCGTGCGGCTGACTGATCGATCGATCGCCGGCTTTGAAGCGCTGGTCCGCTGGGATCATCCCAAGCTCGGTCGGATTCCGCCCTCCGACTTCATCCCCATGGCCGAGCGAACCGGCCTGATCATCCCGCTGGGGCTGTTTGTTCTTGATCGCGCGGCACGGCAGCTCGCCGACTGGCAGGAGGCGCTCGGCCGTCATACGCCGCTGTTCACCAGCGTTAATATCTCGAGCCGCCAGCTCCTGCGCCACGATCTGATCAACGACGTCAAGTCGGTCTTGGTTCGCTCCAGCCTGAACCGGGGATCGCTGAAGCTGGAGGTGACGGAGAGCCTGGTCATGGAGAACCCGGAATACGCCGCCCAGGTGCTGGCGCGGATTCAGGAAATGGGCGCCGGGCTGGCGCTCGATGACTTCGGCACCGGTTACTCGTCCCTCGCCTACCTTCAGCGCTTTCCGTTCGATACGATCAAGATCGACAAGAGCTTCGTCCGTGGAACCAATGGCGGCGACCGCCGGATCATCCTGAAGTCGATTATATCGCTGGCCCACGACCTTGAGATGGACGTCATCGCCGAGGGCGCCGAGACCGACGGCGATGCCCGTGAGCTCCAGGAACTCGGCTGCGAATTCGTTCAAGGTTTCCTGTACGGCCAACCGATGACCACCAACGAGGCCAGCAAGCTCCTGTTCCGCACCGGCGTTGAAGAACCGGCCTACGAGCAGGCGTAGGGCATGCCGAACCGAGCGGGTGCGGCCCGGTCAACCGTCGGCCATATCTTGACATCGCCGCTGCGGCGCCCCCAATTCAAGGCCCATGTCAGAGCAACGACCACCGCTCGAAATCCGCCTCTGCGCTCCGCGCGGCTTCTGCGCCGGGGTCGACCGGGCGATTCAGATCGTTGACCTCGCGCTTGAGCGCTACGGGCCGCCGGTCTATGTGCGCCACGAGATCGTCCACAACCGGTTCGTGGTCGATGGCCTCAAGGCCAAAGGCGCCGTGTTCGTCGACGAACTCGACGAGATTCCCGACACCGACCAACCCGTGATCTTTTCCGCCCACGGCGTGGCCAAGGCGGTGCCGGAAGCGGCTAAGGCGCGAAACCTCTTCCATATCGACGCGACCTGCCCGCTGGTCACCAAGGTCCACCGCGAAGCCGAAATCCTCCACCGCAAGAAAGCGCGCGAGATCGTACTCATCGGTCATGCCGGACACCCGGAAGTGATCGGCACCATGGGACAACTGCCGACCGGCGCCGTGCGTCTGGTCGAGACGGAGGAGGATGCGCGCACATTCACACCGAAGGATCCCGACAATCTCGCCTGGATCACCCAGACCACCCTTTCGGTCGACGATACTGCCGCGATCGTCGCCATCCTCACCGAGCGTTTTCCGTCGATCCTCGCGCCGCACAAGGACGATATCTGCTACGCCACCACCAACCGCCAGGAGGCGGTGAAGGAGGTCGCCGGCGACGTCGACGCGATGATCGTCGTCGGCGCGCCCAACTCGTCCAATTCGCAACGGCTGCGAGAGGTGGCCGAGCGGGCCGGCTGCCCGTTTGCCGTTCTTGTCCAGCGCGCGTCCGATATCGACTGGAACCGGTTCGCTGGCGTCAGGCGCCTCGGAATCACTGCCGGAGCGTCGGCACCAGAGGTGCTGGTCGAGGAGATCATCGACGCCTTCGCGCAACGCTACGAGACGACCATCGACGTCGTAACCACTGCGACCGAGGACATCGCCTTCGCGCTGCCAAGGCAGCTTCGCCAAGCGGCCGCCGAGTGAGGACGGCTTGGCGGTTTACACCGACTTCTCCGACGAGGAACTCGAACACTTCATCCAAGGCTACAACCTCGGCGCGGTGCTGTCCGTCAAGGGGATCGCCGAGGGGGTCGAGAACTCAAACTATCTGCTGGTCACCGAGGCCGGCCAGTTCATCCTGACGCTTTACGAGAAGCGGGTGAAGCCGGCCGATCTGCCGTTCTTCCTCGGCTTGATGGAGCATCTCGCAAACGCCGGCATCACCTGTCCGACTCCCGTGCACAACCGGAAGGGCGACGCCCTCGGTCGCCTCGCCGAGAGGCCCACGGCGATCGTCACGTTTCTCACCGGCATGTGGGTGAAGCGGCCGCGGCCAGAGCACTGTACCGCGGTCGGCGCCGCGCTGGCGGAACTGCATCGCGCCGGCAGCGACTTCACCCTTCGTCGCATTAACGCCCTGTCGGTCGATTCCTGGCGCCCGCTTTATGCGACCTGCGACGGACGCGCCGACGAGGTTCAGGCGGGTCTGGGGCATGAGATCGAAACGGAACTGACGTTCCTCGAGTCGCATTGGCCCGACGACCTGCCGTCCGGGGTCATCCACGCTGATCTGTTTCCCGATAACGTCTTCTTCCTCGGCAAGACGCTGTCCGGCCTGATCGACTTCTACTTCGCCTGCAACGACATGCTCGCCTACGACCTCGCCATCTGCCTGAACGCTTGGTGCTTCGAAGCCGACGGCGCCCTTAACGTGACCAAGGCGCGCGCGCTGCTGACCGGCTATGGCAGCGAGCGACCGCTGACCGAAGCCGAGATCGCCGCGCTGCCGATCCTGGCGCGGGGCGCCGCGCTCCGCTTCCTCCTCACCCGCCTCCATGATTGGCTGACCGTCCCGGACGGTGCGCTGGTCGTGCCGAAAGACCCCACCGAATACGCCCGACGGCTCCGCTTCCATCGCAGCGCGGTCGATGCGCGCGCCTACGGGATCGACCTGTGAGCAAGAAACAGGCGGTCGAAATCTGGACGGATGGCGCCTGTTCCGGCAACCCTGGCCCCGGCGGCTGGGGCGCCATTTTGAAGTGGAACGGCCGGGAGAAGGAGCTTTCCGGCGGCGCCGCAGACACCACCAACAACCGCATGGAACTGACGGCGGCCATCGAGGCACTGTCTGCTCTCAAGCGGCCCTCCACCGTCGATCTCCACACCGACTCGCAATATCTGCGCGGCGGGATCACCGGCTGGATCCACAACTGGAAGCGGAACGGTTGGCGGACGAGCAGCCGCAAACCGGTCAAGAATGTCGACTTGTGGCAGCAGCTCGACGCGCTCACGGCGAAGCACACGGTGCGCTGGCACTGGGTCAAGGGCCACGCCGGGACCGAGGCCAACGAACGCGCCGACGAACTGGCCCGCACCGGTATGACGCCGTTCAAGTCCTAAGTTGGCGACGGTACTTGCAGCTGGATCAACCCGGCTGAGGTCGCCTTGAATCCGCACGCCGCGTAGAAAGGCGCCAACCGGCGTTCGTAGTCGACGTGCAGCCAGTGGGCGCCACGCTCCCGCGCCAGGTCGGCGGCGCGACGTACCAAGCCTGTCCCGATACCCTGTCGGCGGTAGTCTGGATGCACCATGGTGTCGAAGATCGACGCATGGACGCCACCGTCCCACGCGACGTTGACGAAGCCGATGAGCCGGTCGGCGTCGTAAGCCGCGACATGCACGAGGCTGCGCTCCAGCAACGCTGACAAATCGACGCTCGGCGGTGTCCCCCATGCCGCCTGGAAGAGACCGTCCAGCGCAGTGCGGTCGGGGAAGGGGTCTGCCTGATACGCTATCGGCACCGATCTAGTCCTCCAGCCCGGCAACGATGAAGCGAGGCATAAGCCCCAAGCGCCAGATCAGTCCAGATCGATGGCGTGTTCGATGGCGCGATCGGGGGTCACGATCGTCACGCGGAATTGGGCCTCTTCGAGCGCCGTCTTGGCGCCAAGCCGATCGAAGGTAACGTGGTAGTCGGCCTTCCCACTGTCGGCGGCAATCATCTCGGGCACCGCCGCGTACCAGTCGGCCGGCCCTTCGATGTAGACTTCCGCAGCCTCGGCCGCCGGCACGAGAACCGTGACACGATACCGGGGGCGTTTGTCCGTGCCGCCGTCGCGGATGATCCGCTCAGCCGCCAGCACCCCAGGCTCCGGTTCGCCCGGCAGTTTCTCGGCGGCCTCTGCAACCGCACGCATCACGGTCGGATCGGACACGCCAGTGGGTACGGCGAGGCTCACCTCGAACCGCTCCGGGATACAGACAACCTCGCAAACGCCGACATAGAGCGACAGATCGAGATCGACGGGTTGGGCGGGATCGCCCACGGCGACATCCAGCGGGAAGAGCACGCGGCCGTCATACACGTTGCTGATGGCGTAACCGTCGTCGAAGCGATGCGGAACTGGAAACTTGACCGTCACGTCGCTGACGTTGGACGAGCCGCTGAAATCCATGACCGGCGCGATACCGGCCGCCCCCGGGGTCCGCCAGTAGGTCTTCCAGCCGGAGGCGAGTTCCATCTCGAGGACACCCTCGACTCGTCCGCCGACATCGGTCGCCAGAAGGCGCACACGGGCCTGATCGCTGTGGACCCAGTCGCCAGTGGCGGCAAACGACGACGGCGCGGTCCAGGTCAGACAAAAGGCAGCCGCGAAGGCGGAAACGGCGGAAATAGGACGTGTCATGGGCAGCGAAATTAGCCTTGTCTCCTAGCAACGGCGAGGCCTGAACAACGCGACGGGCTTCATTTATCCGTGACCGTGGCGTTAACGTGACGTCGCTAGGATCGCGCTTTCCTTTTAGTCTCGCCGTGCTAGGCTCGACTCATGGCCAAGCCGGACAAAGATCAATCGTCCGCGCAGCGCGGCTATCTGGACGGACAGTTCCTGATCGCGATGCCCGGGATGCAAGACAGCCGCTTCACCCGAAGCGTCGTCTATATTTGCGCCCATTCCGACGACGGCGCGATGGGAATCATGATCAACCAACCGGCCCCCCAGATCACGTTCCGCGACTTGCTGATCCAGCTCGGCATCATTCCGGAAGGACCCGAAATTCGGCTGCCCGACAATGCTGACGACATGCGCGTGCAGCGCGGTGGACCCGTCGAGACCGGCCGCGGCTTCGTTCTCCATAGCGCCGACTATTTCATCGAAAACTCGACGCTGCCGATCGACGAGCACGTTTGCCTGACCGCGACGCTCGAGATCCTCAAGGCAATCGCGGTCGGCAAGGGGCCGCAAAGCGCGCTGCTCGCGTTGGGCTATGCGGGTTGGGCGCCGGGGCAACTGGAAACCGAGATCCAGGCCAACGGTTGGCTGAACGGACCGGCGACACCGGACCTGATCTTCGATTCCGATATCGACGCGAAATACGATCGCGCGCTGGCCATGATCGGCATCGACTCCCACCGGCTTTCGGGCGAAGCCGGTCACGCCTGACCGCATAACCGCACCCCCTTGATCGCGCAAGAGAATCGGCACCATAGTCACCGTCGTGGTGAGATGAATGGCGTGAGGAGCCAATGGTTCTTGCGATCATCTTTGCGCTTTTTGCCCTCGCGATGGTGTTCGTCCTGATGCGCTGGGATCGGATCGCGCTGAACCTCTTCCTGTTCACGCTCGCAGTGACCCTATCATTTGGCGTCTTCTTTCACTTCGCGACCAGCCAGATCGGGCTTTCGCTGTGACAACGCTCGACTATCAGGAAAACCCGACCCGCTCGCCGACAAACCGCTTCTTCTACCGCCTGAACATTATCGCCCTCTATCTGATCGTCGCGCTTCTGCTTGCCGCGTTCTACTTCGAGTTTGCCCGCGGTGAACTGCCCTGCCCGCTCTGCAATCTTCAGCGCGTCGCGCTGTGCGCCATGGGCTTCGGGGTCATCCTGAATCTCAAGCTTGGGCTGACGCCCCGGCACTACGGTGCCATTCTGCTAGCCGCCGTGGCGGGCTTCGTCTTCGCCGGCCGCCAGGTTTTGCTGCACATCATTCCCGGCACCGGCTCTTACGGTTCGCCGTTCCTCGGTCTCAATTACTACACCTGGAACGCAATCATCTTCTTCGCGGCGTTCGTGTTAACCGGCCTCGTTCTGTTGTCTAATGCCCAATTCGAGCCCCCACGGCACCGGCGGTTGACCGGTCTTGCCTTGGTCGCTGTCATTCTGATGATCGCGGTCACAGCCGCCAACGCGGTCACCACCTTTCTCGAGTGCGGCTTCCAGATCTGCCCCGACCCGCCGACATCGTTCGAGTTGCTCGACCCGTCGGACGCCAGCTGACAATGAATCAGCGCCGGCCGCGGACGACGTAAGCAAAGAATACCACCGCCAACGCCAGCGCCAGGCCGAACCAGGTCACCGCATATTGCAGATGGTTGTTGGAGAAGGAGACCACGGTCTCGCCACCCTGTGGCAGGCCGCCCGGCAGTTCGGGATCGGCGAAGGCGTCGATGATGTAAGGCGCGACCGTATCGGTCGGCAGGCCGGCGGCCACCGCGAAGGCAGCCGGATCACGGGAGAACCAGGCGTTGCCCTCCGGATCGTCGGCGGGGCCGAACCACACCCGCTGGTGTGGCGCGCGCAAGAAGCCGGTGACGGTGGTCGGTCCATCGATCAGGCCCGCCGCCCGCATCTCCGGCGCTCGGTTCTCACGTGGTACGAACCCGCGGTTAACGTATACCAGCCAACCGTCGTCGGTCGCGAACGGGGTCATCACCATGTAGCCGATGCCACCGGCAGGCCCTTTCGGCTGAGTCAGCGTGAAGACGACATGGGCCTCGCGGTCATTCAGGTACCGCCCGGACACGATCACCGGCTGGTATTCGATGGCCGACACGTCAATGCCCGACCAACTGCCGGACGCGGGCGCCGGAACCGGATCGGCGGCAAGACCAGCCTCGACCCGCGCGATCAGCGCTTCCTTCCACTGCAGCCGTTGGACCTGCCAGATACCGAGCCCGACCAGAACGACGAAACCGGCAAGCGCGAAGACCCCGAGGATGACAAGACGCCGCGTCCCACCCTCCATCAGCCGCCGTCGACGCGCCCTTCGCGGGCGCGGTGCCGGTACTGCTGGGCGATCAGCCATCCCTTCAGCGGGCGCAGCAGCCCGAGCGACAGTGCAAGGACAAGTGGGACCCACAGGACGATGTGGACCCAATAGGGTGGATGGAAGGCGAACTCGACGTAGAGCGCGAACCCGACGACGATGAACCCGACGATCATTGTGATGAACACCGCAGGCCCGTCGGCCGAATCTGCGAACGAATAATCGAGCCCGCAATGGGAGCAGCGATCGTCGAGCGCAAGAAATCCGTTGAACAGGCGCCCCTTCCCGCAGCGAGGGCAGAGCCCGCGCATCCCGGTCTCGGATGGCTTCAGGTCCGGATAGTGTCCCTTGGCTTCGTCGCCCATCCGCCTATTCGATGATGTGGTAAGGCGCGCCGATACTGCCCCAGATGTAGATCGAGAAGAACAGGAACAGCCACACCACGTCGACGAAGTGCCAGTACCAGGCCGCCGCCTCGAAGCCGAAATGCTGCTTGGGCGTGAACTGCCCGGCACCGGCCCTGATCAGACAGACGATCAGGAAGATGGTTCCGACGATCACGTGGAAGCCGTGGAAGCCGGTCGCCATGAAGAAGGTGGCGCCATAGATGCTGCCGCCGAACGAAAACGCCGCGTGGGTGTACTCGTAGACCTGCACGGCGGTGAAGATCAGGCCGAGAATGATGGTGGAAACCAGGCCCCAGACCAGGCCGCGACGGTCGTTGTTGAGCAAGGCGTGATGCGCCCAGGTGACTGTGGTCCCCGAAGTCAGCAGGATCAGCGTGTTGAGCAGCGGGAAATGCCAGGGGTCGAACACTTCCACCCCTTCCGGCGGCCACTGACCGCCGGTGAACTCGGCGCGAAGCACCTGTTCCGGTGCCGCGGGGAAGAGGCTTGCGTCGAAGAACGCCCAGAACCAGGCGACGAAGAACATCACCTCTGAGGCGATGAACAGGATCATGCCGTAGCGCAGGCCGAGTTGAACCACCGGCGTGTGGTCGCCCTCTTCGGCTTCGCGGACGACGTCCCGCCACCAGACCAGCATGGTGTAGAAAACGCCGAGGAGCCCCGGCGCGATCCACCACAGCGACTCGCCGTGCATGTAGGCAATCAGACCGAGCGCCAACGCAAATGCGGCAATCGACCCGATGATCGGCCAGGGGCTCGGATTGACCAGATGATATGGGTGGGTCTTAGCGTGGGCCTCGGCCATGTTCAGAATGCTCCGACGTCAGAATACGGATTCGTCGCCGGCCGGGGCAGCGGACACCTCGGTCTCGGCGGGGTAGAAAGTGTAGGACAGGGTGATTGTGTGGACGCCGTCGAGGTCGGAGTCCTGTTCGATGGCCGGATCGACGAAGAAGGTCACCGGCATCTCGATCGATTCGCCCGGCGCCAGTGCCTGCTCAGTGAAACAGAAGCATGCGATCTTGTTGAAATACGCCCCGGCCTGCAGTGGCGAGACGTTGAACACCGCCGTCCCGGTGGTGGGTCGCTTGCTCCGGTTCTCGGCGATGTAGACGACCTCGCCCGGCTCGCCGATCTTGAGGTTCACCTCGCGCACCGCCGGCCGGAAACTCCAGCCGAGATCGTTGGCGATATTGGCGTCGAAGCGCACGCTGATCGGCCGGTCGAGCGTCGTTTCCGGCGCTACGTCAGCCTGCTGGGTCGTCCCGCCATACCCGGTGACCCGACAGAAGAGATCGTAGAGCGGCACCGCGGCGAACGCCATGCCGACCATGCCGGCGACAAACACACCGCAAAGCGCGGCGGTTAGCCCCATGCGGGACTGGGACGCAGTCTTTCGCTCGACAACGTCGTCGGTTTTCGTCATAGCGGCCTACTCATGACACCGGGGCCCAACTTCACGACCGTGACGAGGTAGAACAGCACCACCAGCGCCGCGAGGATGATGGCGATCGCCACCGACCGGCCCCTGCGCCGGCGTTGCAGGTCAGCAGCCGTCACCGGTTCGTCGCGGCGGTCGTGCATCTCGGGGCTTTCCGTCACACCAGCACTCATCGACTGTCGCACGCTTCACCGAAGAGGGGATTATGGAGAATACGACCAAACCGGAAACCGTTCATCTCGGTTTCGTCGGCGATCTCCTCCTCGGCCGCAAGGTCCGGCGCAAGATCATCGAGGGCCAGCCGCCGGCCGCGATGTGGGGCGACCTGCGCGCCCGCCACCTCGCCACCGACGCGATGGTCGGCAACCTCGAAACCCCGATCACCACGCATACCAAGCGCTGGCACTTGCCCAAGGCGTTCTATTTCCGTACCGACCCCAAAGCGATCGATCACCTGCACGCCGGCAACTTCCGCTGCGTCGCGCTCGCCAACAACCACATGGTCGACTACGGCAGCGCCGGGCTGCTCGACACGCGGCGCCATCTCAGCGAGGGCGGAATCGCCTTCGCCGGGGCTGGCAAGGATCTCGACGAAGCGCGTGAACCGACCACCTTCATCGCCGGCCAGATGACCATCGGCTTCATCTCGATTACCAACACCGTCCCCGCCTTCGCCGCCAAGGTTGACCGGCCGGGTACCAACTACTGGAAGATCAGAACCGCCACGCTCGACCACCTCGCCGGACAGATCGACGGCCTCAGACGCGCCGGCGCCCAACTGATCATCCTGTCTGCTCACTGGGGGCCCAACTATCGCTGGTGGCCGCCGAAGAGCTACCGCGCCTTCGCCCACAAGGCGATCGAACTCGGCGTCGACATCGTCCACGGGCACTCCGCGCACATGCTGCAAGCGGTCGAATTCCACCGGCATGGCGTCATCCTTTACGACACCGGCGACTACGTCGACGACTTCATTGTCGTCCCGCCGGCACGCAGCGATTTTTCGTTTCTGTTCCTGGTCGAGGCCGGTCCCGATTTCGTTCCCAAACTGCGCATGGTACCGGCCCGGCTGACCCTGGCGCAGGTCAACACCGCCAGAGATCGCGACGCGGAAGTGATTCGTGCCGCGATGATCCGCCGCTGCCGCGGCTTCGCCGTCGACGTGCGCGAAGAGGACGGCGAACTGGTCGCAACACCGCCCGAAGATCGCTGACGCAGTCACGCCACAGCTCCGCCACCGGCGATCGCTTCCGCCAGCAGGACCGCGAACAGGACGAACAGGTACAGCATCGAATAGGTGAACAGGTCGCGGGCCGCGCGTTCGCCCGCTGCGTCCGCTTCGCTCCGGTAGACGCGGAGCGCGAAGCCGATGAACGCGACGCCGGCGACGCCGGCGACGATCGCGTAGGCGAGCCCCGCGAACCCGAAGGCGTAGGGCGCCATTCCGACAACGGCGACAACGATCGAATAGAGAAGGATCTGTCTGCGCGTGGCCGCTTCGCCCGAGACGACCGGCAACATCGGCACCCCGGCGCGCCGGTAGTCATCGGCCTTGTAGAGACAGAGCGCCCAGAAATGCGGCGGCGTCCACACGAAGATGATCGCGAACAGGATCAGGCTTTCGAAACCGATGGTTCCGGTGACCGCCGTCCAGCCGATGACCGGCGGCAACGATCCGGCGGCACCGCCGATGACGATGTTCTGCCGTGTCCAGCGCTTCAGCCACATCGTATAGATCACGACATAGAAAAAGATCGTGAAGGCGAGCAGCCCCGCCGCGAGGTAGTTGGTGGCGAAGCCGAGAACGGTGACTGAGCCGACCGACAGTGTCGCACCGAAGGCGAGCGCATCACCGGGTGTCAACCGCCCCGCCGCCACCGGCCGACCGCGCGTGCGCCGCATGACACGATCGATATCCGCGTCCCACCACATGTTCAGGGCGCCGGAGGCGCCGGCACCGACGGCGATCGCCAGCAAGGCCGCGATACCGAGGATCGGATGGATGCCGCCCGGCGCGAGCACCATGCCGGTGAGCGCGGTGAACACCACGAGCGACATCACTCGCGGCTTCAGCAGTGCGAAGAAATCGCCGACGGACCCTTCCGCCAGATCGGCGGCGGTCAGGGTCTCATCGAGGTTCTTGCGGTCGACATACGCCATCGTTGGTTTGCGTTACCGGTCGTGCGCGCCCGTCGGGCTCACTTGATCCGGGGCAGCACCTCCCACTGATGGAATGGCGGTGGCGACGGAAGCTGCCACTCCAGCGTCGTCGCACCCGGCCCCCAAGGATTGGCGCCGGCGGCACGCTTCTTGGCGAAGGCGTCCCACAGCCCGTAGAGGAAGATCAGCACGCCAACGGCGGCGATGTAGGAACCGATCGACGAGATGAAGTTCCATGGTGCGTAGGCATCCGGGTAGTCCGCATAGCGGCGCGGCATGCCGGACAGACCGAGGAAGTGCTGGGGGAAGAAGATCAGGTTGACGCCGATGAACGACACCCAGAAGTGCAGCTTGCCGATCCGTTCGTTGTACATGTAGCCGCTCATCTTCGGGAACCAGTAGTACCAGCCGGCGAAGATGGCGAAGACCGCCCCGAGCGACAGAACGTAGTGGAAGTGGGCGACCACGTAGTAGGTGTCATGGAAGGCGTAGTCGAGGCCGGCATTCGCCAGTTGCACGCCCGTCACGCCACCGACGGTGAACAGGAAGATAAAACCGATCGCCCACAGCATCGGCGTCTTGAATTCGATTGAGCCGCCCCACATCGTGGCAATCCACGAGAACACCTTGATCCCGGTCGGCACCGCGATCACCATCGTCGCCGCCACGAAGTAGGCCTGCGTGTCGAGCGACAGGCCGACGGTGTACATGTGGTGGGCCCAGACGATGAAGCCGATGAAACCGATCGCAATCATCGCGTAGGCCATGCCGATATAGCCGAAGACCGGTTTTCGAGAGAACGTCGACACGATCTGGCTGATGATGCCGAAGCCCGGCAGGATCAGGATGTAGACCTCCGGATGGCCGAAGAACCAGAACAGGTGCTGAAACAACACCGGATCGCCGCCGCCCTCGGGGTTGAAGAAAGTCGTGCCGAAGTTGCGGTCGGTGAGCAGCATGGTGATCGCGCCGGCCAACACCGGCAGCGACAGCAGCAGCAGGAAAGTGGTCACCAGGATCGACCAAACGAACAGCGGCATCTTGTGCAGCGTCATGCCCGGCGCGCGCATGTTGAAAATCGTGGTGATGAAGTTGATCGCGCCCAGGATCGACGAAGCGCCGGCGAGATGCAGCGACAGGATGGCGAAGTCCATCGCCGGCCCCGGCTGCCCCGAAGTCGAAAGCGGCGGATAGATGGTCCAGCCGCCACCGACGCCGGTCGAACCCGGCGCGCCCGGCATAAACAGCGAAATCAGCAGAAGCAGGAGCGCCGGCGGCAGCAGCCAGAAGGAAATATTGTTCATCCGCGGAAACGCCATGTCCGGCGCGCCGATCATGATCGGAACGAACCAATTGCCGAAGCCACCGATCAACGCCGGCATGACCATGAAGAAGATCATGATCAGCCCATGCGCGGTGGTAAAGACGTTGTAGACTTCCGCGTCGCCGAAGATCTGCATCCCCGGGTCCTGGAGTTCCATCCGCATGGCAATCGACAGAAAGCCACCGATCACGCCACTGATGATGGCGAAGATCAGGTACATCGTGCCGATGTCTTTATGGTTGGTTGAGTACGCGTAACGCCGCCAGCCGGTCGGGTGGTGGTCGTGTGCCGCGTCGGCCGCACCAGTTGCCATCGTCAAGTCTCCTTCACAGTCCGCCGGCGAGCGCGAGCCACGCGCTCAGCCGGGAAGTTGCATGACGCTCAGGCGTCGTTGTCTGTGTCTTCCGCGCCGGCATCCTCGGCCGGTTCGTCGTTCAAAAGGGCGTAGGCCGCCGCCAGGTCGGTTTGCGCCATCTCGGCCCAGGCCTCGTATCTCTCCGGCGATACCGCCTGAACGGCGATCGGCATGAACGCATGGTTGCGGCCGCAGAGTTCGGAGCACTGGCCGTAGTACATGCCTTCGCGCTGAGCCAGGAACCAGGTTTCGTTCAGCCGGCCGGGGATAGCGTCGATCTTGAAGCCCAGCGACGGCACAGTGAACGAATGAATGACACCGAGCGGGTCGGCGGTGACCAGCATCCGAATGACGGTACCAGTCGGTACCACCATGTTGTTGTCGACCGCGAGCAGCCGCGGCTGGTTTTCCGGATCAGTGATCTGATCATCGGTCAGCATGAACGAATCAAAAGTGATGTCGCCATTGTCCGGATAGTCGTAGGTCCAGTACCACTGCAGCCCGGTGGCCTTGATGGTGAGGGTCTCTTCCGGGTCGTAGTCGGCGACCGCGCGGGCCGGATCATGCTGGGCGATGAGCAGCGAGAACGACGGCACCGCGATGCCGACCAGGATGAGGATGGGCACCACTGTCCAGACCACCTCGATCATCGTGTTGTGGCTGGTTTTCGAAGGCTCCGGGTTCCGCCGGGCGTTGAAGCGCACCATGACGTAAACAAGCAGCGCCAGGACGAAGACCGTGATCAACGTGATGACCACCAGCGTTCCATTGTTGAACCGGTGGATCATCTCCATGATCGGCGAGGCTGCGGGTTGGAGCGTGATTTCCCACGGCTGGGGCTGAGCGGCGATCACCGGTCCGGAAGCCATCGTCAAGCCGGCAAGAACCAAACCGAACAAGTACCGTGAAAAAGTCTGCGTCACGCGTCTCTCCTCAGGCTCGCGGGAGCCTGCCCCTTGCGAAACCGTACGCCAAGCATCGACGATCACGCCGCGCTGCGCCCTGGTTCTGTAGAGTCGTTTATGACAGAAACCACAAGCCGATTTGCGCTGCAACGGAGGATCGCGCTAAGCGATGCGGCAAATCGCGCCCGTTCCGCCATTATTGGGGCACAAAACCGTGGATTTTCCTCGTCGCCTCGATTGGTGCAGGATGCGGAACAGGCGATTCGGCACGCAGTCTCCCACGTCGGTCCGCGCATGGTCGCGGCCGCTAAATGAGATATGGCGAAATGCAAAACGAGATAGACGGTCGGCGCGGCCATCGTGAAGCCGAGCATCAGGACCCGCGTTACCAGGACGCGCCGGTCGATGAGTACGGGCCGGACGAGGGCGAATATGTCGACGATCCTCAATATGCCGATCCGCGGTATGCGGACGAAGCCCAATATTCGGACCCCTATCAGGGCTACGAAGACGAAGCGGCGTATCAGCAGCATCAGCCAAAACGCAGCCGTCTCGTCCCCATTCTCGCCATCGTCGCGGCTCTACTCGCTGTCGCCCTCGGCGTGCTGGTCGTGCTCTATGCGATCGGCTTTTTCGACAACAACACCACTCCCGGGACACAGCTCGCCGAGGATATTGCCGACCCAATCGACCTGACACCGGATGCGGTTCCCGACGTGCCGGATGTTCGCGAAGTCACCACCGATCAGCCGCCGCCGGCGGACACGGCGCTCGATACCGCGCTCGTTGACGTTCCCGGGCCGGACGTCCGTGACGCCGCGGTTGCCATAACGCCGTCCGAGCAAACCGACCCGCCGGTCCGCTCGACCCATGGCGATTGGCAGATTCGCTGCGATACTCCCGCCGGCGCCCAAAGCGAGCAGTGCGTATTGATGCAGTTCGTCACCGCGGAAGACCGCGACAATGTCGGGCTGACCGTAATCGTTCTGAAGACCGCCGACGGCGAGGCGCGCCTGATGCGGATTCTTGCACCGCTCGGGGTTTTGCTGCCGAACGGCCTCAGCCTCCGGATCGACGACACCGATATTGGCCGCGCCGGTTTCGTGCGCTGCCTCCCCAACGGCTGCGTCGCCGAGGTGATTCTGGAAGACCCGCTGCTCACCCAACTGGGCGCCGGCGCCACGGCGACGTTCATCATCTTCCAGACCCCGGAGGAAGGGATCGGCATTCCGATCTCGCTCGCCGGGTTCAGCGACGGCTATGCCGCCCTTCCCGCCCCGCCGGTGGGTTCCGCGGCGGCCGAGCCGACGCTCCCTGTGGCTCCGGCACCGGTCCCGGCACCGCAATAGAAAGCCGCCGCAAGACGGCGTTCGGCCAACGCGTCGTGAGTACGCCGAGAAGCGCATGATCGTTTCGCACAAGCACAAGTTCATCTTCATCCATCTTGGCCGGACCGGCGGCCGAAGTCTGACGGCGGCCCTCGCCAAGGCCTGCGGACCGAAGGATATCGTGACTCGGGCCAAAGGTGCGGAGCGCAATCACACGGGGTACTGGCGCCACACCAAAGCGATCGAGGTCCGGGATCGGATTGGGCGCGATCGTTATGAAGAATACTTCAAGTTCACGATCGAGCGAAATCCTTGGGACAAGATCATATCTCGCTATTGGAGCTATGTTGGTCAGAATCGAAAGCCGCTCTACAAGAAAATACCCGAGTACGTAACCGGAAAACCGCTGTCATTTCGAACTTGGTTCGAACTTCGCCTGCTCCAGGGACGGACGATTGGCTTCGGTCATTACAAATTTCCACGCCATTACGATTGCTATACAGATGACGGCGAAATCATCGTCGATTTTATCGGGCGTCATGAAAACCTGGACGAGCATACGGCCGAGATATTCGATCGGCTCAAGCTCAAGGTCGACGTCACCAAGCGCTATGGCACCAAGCGCCATAAAGAACGTCGGTCGTACACGGATCTGTTTGACCAGCGAATGAACGAGGTCGTCGAAACACACTTCGAGAAGGACCTGGCGCTACTCGGCTACAGATTCGGCGAGCCGCCGCCGTTGGCCGCAATCGAGCCTGGGAGACAACCCCAAACCGGGTAGGTTGACTCCAGACCGCCGGCGCGATGGCAATGATCGCGCCTCTGCCCCATATCCAGTACACAGTTTGCCATTGAGCCTGGATCGCCATGACCGACGACACTCATTCGATTCTCGACCGCGCCGGCCTCGACAAGGACCGAGCGACCAAGCTCACGCGGGAAGCGCTGGATGGCGCCGATGACGGCGAGCTCTACCTGGAATACGCGCAATCGGAAGGCTTGGTGTTCGACAACGGGCGGCTGAAGTCCGCCAGCTACGACACCAACCAGGGCTTCGGCCTCCGTGCCGTCTCCGGTGAGGCTGCCGGCTACGCCCATTCCGGTGAGATTTCCGAACCGGCGATCAAGCGCGCCGCCGACGCGGTGCAGGCGGTGAAGTCCGGCCACAGCGGCACCTACGCCGCCCCGCCGCAAGGCACCAACCAGTCGCTCTACGGCGACGAGAGCCCGCTCGGCGCGCCGAGCTTCGCCGACAAGGTCAAGTTGCTCGAACAAATCGATGCCTATGCTCGCGACAAGGATGACCGGGTTCGCCAAGTCACCGCGTCGCTCGCCGGGTCGTACAAGGTCGTGGAGATTCTGCGCGCCGACGGCAAACTGGTGCGTGACGTCCGCCCGCTGGTTCGGGTTGGCGTCAATGTCGTTGTCGGCGACGGCGATCGCCAGGAATCGGGCTCTCATGGGATGGGTGGCCGCGAGGGTTTCGGCCGTTTCGTCGCCGAGGACTCGTGGCAGTCGGCGGTCGACGAAGCCCTGCGCCAGGCACTGGTCAATCTCTCCGCGGTCCCTGCGCCTGCCGGAACGTTCGACATCGTGCTCGGCCCCGGCTGGCCCGGAATACTGTTGCACGAGGCGGTCGGCCACGGCCTCGAGGGCGACTTCAATCGCAAGAAGGAAAGCGCCTTCGCCGGACTGATGGGCGAACGGGTCGCATCCCCAGGGGTCACCGTTGTTGACGATGGTACCCTCCCCGATCGCCGCGGCTCGCTCACCGTCGACGACGAGGGCACGCCGACGAGTTCGACCACCCTGATCGAGGACGGCATTCTCGTCGGTTACATGCAGGATCGGCAGAACGCGCGACTGATGGGCATGGCACCGACCGGTAACGGTCGGCGCGAGTCGTACGCCCACATCCCAATGCCGCGGATGACCAACACGATCATGTTGTCCGGCGAGCACGACCCGGCCGAAATTCTCGCCTCGGTCAAGGACGGCATCTACGCCGTCGCCTTCGGCGGTGGTCAGGTCGACATCACCAGCGGCAAGTTCGTGTTCTCCTGCACCGAGGCCTACAAGGTAGAGAACGGTCAGATCGGCCCGGCGATCAAGGGCGCAATGCTGATCGGCAACGGGCCGGACGCACTGACCCGGGTGAAGATGATCGGCAACGACATGCAGCTCGATCCGGGGATCGGCACCTGCGGCAAGCAGGGCCAGGGCGTGCCTGTCGGTGTCGGCCAGCCAACTCTTCGAATCGACCAGATCACGGTCGGCGGCACGGCGACAGGCTAGCGATACCAGGAACTCCCGGCATCGAGGCTCTCGGGCACCTCACATCCAATTGAACCGGCTTGATTGGCGGTTTCTTCGCGAGACGCGACATTGTTTTGCAAAGGAGAAACGCACCATGTCCAGGTCTATGCTTGCAATCGGTGCTGCCGCGATCGTCGCCAGCGGCGCCATCTACTTTGTCGCCTCAGGGGATGATCCCACCGTACCTGTCGGCACGACGGCCGATTCTTCAGGCCTGTCGCTCGTGCAATCAGCGGAGGCAGCGGAAGACGTGGCCAACAATCCAATGGTGAGCCGCTGGCAACGCGAAGGCTGGCAGACGGACTTCACCAAGACCACCATCAATTTCGATGAGATTCTCTCCGGCGGTCCGCCCCGCGACGGCATCCCGTCCATCGACGCGCCCAAATTCGTCGCCGTCGGTTCCGATGAGGTCGATCTCGTTGACCGGGAGCCGGTCATCAGCCTCGAAGTCAACGGCGAGGCCAAGGCCTACCCGCTTCGCGTCATGATGTGGCACGAGATCGCCAACGACTCGATCGGTGGAATGCCGGTAACGGTGACTTATTGTCCGCTGTGCAACGCAGCCATCGTTTTTGATGCCACGGTCGAGGGCCAGACGCTCGAATTCGGCACCACCGGCAAGCTCAGAAATTCCGACCTTGTGATGTACGACCGCAGCACGGAAAGCTGGTGGCAGCAGTTCTCCGGCGAGGCCATCGCCGGCGACTTCGTCGGCAGCGAGCTGAAGATGCTGCCCTCGCGCCTCGATAGCTGGGGCCGGTTCAAGGCCGAGCATCCGGAAGGCCAGGTGCTGGTTCCCAACAACGAACAGATGCGTGCCTATTGGCGTAACCCGTATACGAGCTACGACAGCGCCGCCGCTCCATTCCTCTACAACGGCGTCCTGCCGGAGGGCATCCGCGCGCTCGAGCGGGTGGTGCTTGTCCGCGACGAAGGCGCCGAGCCGTTCGCCATCGCCCTGCCCGTCCTCGAAAAGGAGAAGGAAGTCCGCGAAGGCAACGTCGTGGTTACTTGGGAGCCGGGTCAGGCCTCGGCCCTCGACACATCGCGGATTTCCGAGGGTCGTGACGTCGGCAACGTCTCCGTGTTTCGCGATGGGACCGACGAGCCGGTCGTCCACGACGTCACATTCGCCTTCGTGGTGGCGGCGTTCGAGCCGACCCTGACCATCCGCACCGAATAGCCTCGGCCAAACAGCTCCCCCTACTGGTGGCCGGCTCTCGCGAGCCGGCCCTTTTTTTGCTTGCTCGACAGATTGTAGGCAGGGACCTATGTCTTTGAGTTCAAAAAGGCGCGGTGGATGGCAGCTGAGGCACACGGAGTCGATCTTCTTCCAGCAGTAGCGCTGCTCGGTGCCGGCGTCGTCGCCGTCCCGATTTTCAAGCGGCTCGGGCTCGGTTCGGTGGTCGGCTATCTGGTCGCCGGCATTGCCATCGGACCGTTCGGCCTCGCCCTCTTCACCGACCCCGTATCGATCCTCAACGTCGCCGAACTGGGCGTCGTCATGCTCCTGTTCATCATCGGACTGGAGTTGAAGCCCTCGCGATTGTGGGCGCTCCGACAGGACATCTTCGGCCTCGGTATCGCGCAAGTCCTGTTGTGTGGCGCGCTACTGGCCGGCGCGGCGATGGCGTTCGGACTGAGCGCACCGGTCGCGATCGTCGCCGCACTCGGCCTGGCGCTGTCGTCCACGGCGATCGTCATGCAGATCCTCGAAGAACGCGGCGAGACGACCGATCGGCACGGCCAGAAGGTGTTCTCCGTCCTATTGCTGCAGGACCTGGCGATCGTGCCCGCGCTGGCGGTCGTCGCCTTTCTGGCGCCGGTATCGGAGGAGGCAACCGCTGCCGAGCGCTGGATCCAGGTCGGCATCGCCGTTGCCGCGATCCTCGGAGTCGTCATCGCTGGCCGCTACCTGCTCAATCCGGTTTTCCGTTTCTTCGCTGAATCGCGGGCCCGCGAGGTGATGACCGCCGCCGCCTTACTGGTGGTGCTCGGCGCCGCCTTCGTCATGCAGCTGAGCGGCCTGTCCATGGCGATGGGCGCGTTTCTGGCCGGCGTCCTGCTGTCGGAGTCGAGCTTCCGTCACGAGCTGGAAGCGGACATCGAGCCATTCCGCGGCCTGCTGCTCGGCCTGTTCTTCCTTGGCGTCGGCATGTCCCTCGACCTGACCCTTATCGTCGAATCGTGGGCGGTGATCCTTGGGATCGTCGTCGGCTTCATGGCGTTGAAGGGCGTCGGCATCTATGCGGTGGCCCGTATCTTCCGGAACAGCCATGCGGATGCCGTCCGGATCGCGTTGATGTTGGCGCAGGGCGGCGAGTTCGGCTTCGTGCTCTACACCACGGCCGTCGCCGACGGAGTCTTCACGCCGGATATTGCCGCGCTGCTCAACGCCGCCGTGATCATTTCCATGGCGCTGACACCGCTGGCACCGTTCCTGATGCGGCGCCTGTTGCCGCCCGACGACGAATCCTTCGAAGGCGTGGAAGCCGCCGAAGGGCTGAGTGGAACAGCGCTGGTAATCGGTTTCGGCCGTTTCGGCCAGGTGGCGAGCCAGGCGCTGCTCGCCCGCGGCATCGACGTATCGATCATCGACTCCGATACCGACATGATCCGCAGCGCCGCCCGCTTCGGCTTCAAGATCTACTACGGCGACGGTTCCCGCCTCGACGTGCTCCGCGCCGCCGGCGCCGGCAACGCCAAGGTCATCGCGGTCTGCATTGACGACCGCGACGCGACCGACAAGGCGGTGGAGATCATCAAATCATCCTTCCCGCTGGCGACCGTGCTCGCCCGCTCTTACGACCGCGGCCATGCGCTCAACCTGATCGGCGCCGGGGTCGACTACGAGATCCGCGAGGTCTTCGAGTCGGCGATGAAGTTCGGCGAAGCCTCGCTGATCGCCCTCGGCGTACCCGCAGCGGAAGCGGCCGAAACCATCGCCGACGTGCGTCGCCGCGACACCGATCGGCTCAAGCTGCAGATGGCCGAGGGCATCTACGCCGGGCGCGACCTGCTCAAGACCGAGCCGACCCCGACGCCCCTATCCGAGCCAAAACGGGAGGCCCAGGCACTCAGTGAGGAAACCGCCGAGGTGGCCGACGTGCCGGAGGAACAGGGTGCGGAATCGGAGCCCGAACCAGCCGACCGCTAGCGGCTCCGGTCAGGGGTAGAGCCGCGTCGCGGTCCAGTCATCGCCCGACCGGACAAACCGCCGGCGATCGTGAAGCCGCGACCTCCGACCGATCCAGAACTCGATCTCCTCAGGCGCGATACGAAAGCCCGACCAGTGGCCCGGACGGGGCACGTCACCGATCGCGTATTTCGTCGCATAGGACGCAACCGCCTTCTCCAGCGCGAAACGGGATTCCAGCGGCCGCGACTGCTGGCTCGCCCACGCGCCGATCCGGCTGCCGCGCGGCCGCGAGGCGAAGTAGGCGTCCGCTTCCGCGTCGGTAACCGTCGTCACCGCACCGCGAACCCGTACCTGACGACGCAAGCTCTTCCAGTGGAAACAAAGCGCTGCCTTAGGGTTGGCCTGGAGCGCGGTCCCCTTGGCGCTTTCGAAATTGGTAAAGAACACGAAGCCGTCTTCGTCGAAGCCCTTGAGCAGCACCATCCGCACATCAGGCATGCCGCTCTCGTCAATGGTGGCGAGCGCCATCGCGTTCGGGTCGTTGATCTCCGAACCCTCGGCCTCTGCAAGCCAGGTCGCGAACAGCTCCAGCGGATTCGTCGCCCGATCCAGGTCACCAGTCATTAACGAAAACTCACCATTCTGCCGACATCCTGAAAGGAGCGTCGGCGTTGCCGGATGCGAGCACCCCATATAGCGGCGCCCGACGCCGAGGCCAATCGTCGCCTAGCCGGCGAACAAAAAGCCGCGGCCGGCCGCTCCGACGTGCGATCGCGGTGGGGGCGCTGATGCTCCTCGTTTCCGGCTGCGCTCGACTCGGACTTCCTTTCGGACCCGGGCTGGACGCCCGGCAAGCGCCCGTCGACCAAACCATCACCAACAGCACGGTCACCGCCAGCGTCGATCCGTCCGACTGGGAAACGGTTCGCCGGACTCTGGCAGCAACCAGCGAAGACCAGCCGACAGGCCGCCTCGCCTGGCAGAACCCGCAAACCGGCTCGTCCGGCGCCGTGGAGGCAGAGGCCTCGGAGCAGCGTCAGGGCGGGGTTTGCCGCGCCTTCGCGACCATCGTCAACGATCACCGTGGTGTCCGGCGCTATCGGGGCGAGGCCTGCCGACGCGATGCCGGCGTCTGGCAGCTCACCGGAATCGTCGCCGACGATCGGACGTTGCTGTAGGCGGTCTCGCGGCCCACGTTCCTCAGGTGCGGGCGATGATTTCCCGGCTGCGGACCACATCGTGGCCGCCATCCATACCGCCTTGTCGGCGACGGCTGACCCGGGAGCGCCGACCGCGAAGCGGCGAACCCCCGCGGCGCGCGACCATGTCGGCAACGTCGACCGCCCCCATCCGGTTTCGCGGCACGCGGATCGACCCGTCGCTGTCGATAACCAGGAGGGGCAAGCCGAGCGCCCGCCCCCATGCCATCCAGTCGGCTGCGGCATCTTCCGGATCGTCGACCGCCAGCAAGGTCAACGTCAGGCGCGAATCCTCGTGGAGAAGTTCGACGAACACCTCCAGGTCG
Organism: Bauldia sp.; assembly: GCF_965232525.1. GTDB lineage: Bacteria > Pseudomonadota > Alphaproteobacteria > Rhizobiales > Kaistiaceae > Bauldia. The sequence continues at coordinate 4,249,116 of NZ_OZ246980.1, forward strand.
CCGTCCTGGCCGTCGGGCTCGATCCGCACCGCTACACCGCGATAAGCGCTGACCGGCACTGTCAGCACAGCGGGGATGCCGCCGAGCCGGCGACGCAGGATCGCTCGGTCGCGGTCGAGGGTGAAGGCCGGCGTACCGGCTTCGGCGGGTTGACGGACCGGCAAGGCGAAGGGGTCGAGCCGAAACCGGCCCGCCCCCGCCGTCGCCGCCCCGGCCACAGCTGTCTGACGTCTCAAAACTGAAACTCCCCGGGGTCCGTTTGTTGTGGACCTCTCGTGGCCGTCAATCTGGCACCATCCGGTCAGGAAGCGCTTAACGAGTTGGGTTAAGTTTTAGTGATTTGGCTGAGGGTTAGCGAAAGCTGACTCGACAGGGTTCACAAGACCTTGCCGGGATTGAGAATGCCGTTGGGATCGAAGGCCGCCTTGAGTCGGCGCATCAGATCGATCTCGATCGGGCTCTTCACCGATTTGAGCAGGGCCCGTTTGAGTTGACCGATCCCGTGTTCGGCAGAAATCGTGCCACCCAGCCGGCCGACGATCGCGTAAACCAGCGCGCTGACATCGTCCCAGCGCGCCAGGTAATCCGCTTTGTCCATCTCCGTCGGCTGGCTGATGTTGTAGTGGATGTTGCCGTCGCCGAGATGACCGAACGGGAACGGCCGACAGCCGGGCATCAAGCCGGTGACCGCGGCGTTTGCCTGCTCGATGAACGCCGGCACCTTTGCGCGCGGCACGGCGACATCATGCTTGATCGAACCGCCCTCCTCCTTCTGAACCTCGGAGAGAGCGTGGCGCAACCGCCAGAAGGCCCGGAACTGCTCCAGCGACTGGGCCTGAACCCCGTCATCGACCAGCCCGGCCTCGAGACCTTCGGCAAAGATAGCCTCAACCGTCGCGGCGGCGTCTGCCTCGGCGCGCAACGAGGAAATCTCGAACAGCACGTACCAGTCATGCGGCGACGCCAGCGGGTCGCGGGCGCCAGGCAGGTGCTTCGTCACCACCTCGATCCCAATCCGCGGCATCAGTTCGAACGCCGTGAGGCTGCCCCCGGCGATGCGATCGGCGATCGCGAAGAATGCGAGCGCCGCAACGGGGCTCTTGAGTCCCACAATCGCCACGCTTTGCCCGAGGGGCTTCGGCACCAGCCGCAACACAGCGGCAGTGATTACGCCGAGGGTCCCCTCGGCACCGATGAACACGTCGCGCAGGTCGTAGCCGGTGTTGTCCTTGCGCAATCGGCGGAGGCCATCCCAGACTTCACCCGTCGCCAGAACCACCTCGACCCCGAGAACCAGCGCGCGGGTATTGCCGTAGGCAAGCACGCCGGTGCCCCCGGCATTGGTCGAGAGAATCCCGCCGATCTGACACGACCCCTCCGACGCCAGCGAAACGGGAAACAGCCGGTCGACGTCATCCGCCGCGGCGTGGGCATCCGCCAGGATCACTCCCGCCTCGGCCACCATGGTGTTCTCGGCCGGCTCGATCGATCGGATCGCGTTCAGCCGCGACAGCGACAGGATCACCTGCCCGCCGCTACGGTCGGGAACCTGCCCACCGACAACGCCGGTGTTGCCCCCCTGCGGAACGATCGCGGTCCGTGTCTCGTTGGCGAGCCGGAGGATGGCCGAGACCTCGTCGACGGAACCCGGACGAAGGACCAGTGGGGTCAGGCCGTGAAACTTGTCGCGTGGCTCGATCAGGAAGCCGCCGACCGCGTCCGCGTCGCGTAGTGCGTGGCCGGTCCCGACGATAGCGGCAAAGCGGTCGATCAACGCTGATTCGAGCGGCGGAGATTTCATATCCATGACACAAACATACTATTCGGGCTCGCCAAACGCGTCGAGGCTGGTGGCGCCGAAAGCGGCATTCCGCCCATCCTTGATGCGTGCATGGCTGTATGCCATAGAGGCCGCCTTCTGACCGCTTTCACCAAAGGATGTTCCATGACCGAGCGAGGCGCACTCATGCGGGGCAAGCGCGGCCTGGTCATGGGCGTCGCCAATAACCGCTCGATCGCCTGGGGCATTGCCTGTGCCTGCCGCGATGCCGGCGCCGAGATTGCCCTCACCTACCAGGGCGACGCGCTGAAGAAGCGGGTGGTCCCACTCGCCGAAGAGCTCGGCGCCGAGGTCGTCGGCCACTGCGATGTCACCGATCCGGCGACCATCGACGCGGTGTTCGACACCGTGGCATCCAAATGGGACCGCCTCGATTTCCTGGTCCACGCCATCGCCTTTTCCGACAAGGATCAGCTCACCGGCCGGTATGTCGACACCACGGCCGATAACTTCAGCAAGACCATGCTGATCTCGTGCTATTCGCTGACGGCGGTGGCGCAGCGGGCCGAGAAACTGATGACCGACGGCGGCTCGATCCTGACGCTCACCTACTATGGCGCCGAGAAGGTGATGCCCCATTACAACGTCATGGGCATCGCCAAGGCGGCGCTGGAGGCAAGCGTCCGCTATCTCGCCGTCGACCTCGGCGGCAAAGGAATCCGCGTCAACGCGATCTCCTCGGGACCGATCAAGACCCTTGCGGCCTCCGGCATCGGCGACTTCCGCTATATCCTCAAATGGAACGAACTGAACGCGCCACTGAAGCGCGCGGTTCTGGTCGACGAGGTGGCGGACGCCGCCTTGGCGCTCCTGTCCGACCTCGGGCGAACGGTCACCGGTGAGGTGCTGCACGCCGATGCCGGATATCACGTGGTCGGCATGAAGGCCGTCGACGCGCCGGACATCGCCACCGTCAAGGACTGACGTTCGAGCCCCCCACCAGCAGGACACCCCTACTGATGCCGGATCATCCGACGCTGGTCTTCGTCCGCCATGGCGAAACCGACTGGAACGCCGAGGATCGGCTTCAGGGGCAGAAGGACATCCCGCTGAACGATCGCGGCCGCGCCCAGGCCCGTCGCAACGGCGAAACGCTGCTCGCCCAGTTTCCCGACATCGCCGGCTACGATTTCGTTTCCAGCCCCCTGTCGCGGACCCGCGAGACCATGGAGATCGTTCGCGTCGCCCTCGGCCTCGACCCGGCATCGTACCGGCTCGACGAGCGTCTACTGGAGATCACCTTCGGCGACTGGGAGGGCTTTACCATTGAGGAGCTTCGGGCCACCAATCCGGATTCGATCGCGGCCCGCGAAGCCGACAAATGGATGTTCCGCCCACCACGCGGGGAGAGCTACCACCTGCTGGCCGGCCGGGTCGGCGGTTGGCTTGGCGAACTCGAGCGCCCCACCGTCGCGATCGCCCATGGTGGCGTCGGCCGGGTCGTGCGCCATCGCCTTCTCGGTCTCGGTCAGCGCGAATCGGCGGCGATGAACTGCCCCCAGGACCGGGTCCTCCACCTCAAGGACGGGCAGGAAGCCTGGATCTAGCCGGCCGGTCGCCTCCGCCGCTGAACCGTTTGACCCGCCTCCCGCGCGCGCCTAGAACGACCCCACAAGCCGGGAATCTTCATGTCACACAACAGCTTCGGTCATCTGTTCCGCGTCACGACCTGGGGCGAAAGCCACGGGCCGGCCATCGGCTGCGTCGTCGACGGCTGCCCGCCGCGCATTCCGATCTCCGAGGACGAAATCCAGCACTGGATGGACAAACGCCGCCCGGGCCAGTCCCGCTTCACCACCCAGCGGCGCGAGCCGGACACCGCGCGGATCATGTCCGGCGTGTTCGAGGACGAGGAGAGCGGCCAACTCCTGACCACCGGAACGCCGCTGTCGATCGTGATCGAAAACGTTGACGCTCGCTCCAAGGACTACTCGCAGATCAAGGACAAGTATCGCCCTGGCCACGCCGATTTCACCTATGACGCCAAATACGGCATCCGCGACTGGCGCGGCAGCGGACGGGCCTCCGCGCGCGAGACCGCTTGCCGGGTCGCGGCCGGCGCGATCGCCCGCAAGGTCGTGCCAGGCATGGTGATCCGCGGCGCTCTGGTGCAGATGGGCCCCCATGCCATTGACCGGGAGCGGTGGGACTGGAACGCGGTCGATGCCAATCCGTTCTTCTGCCCGGATCCCGAGATGGTCGATTTCTATGCCGACTATCTCGATGACATCCGCAAGAACGGCTCGTCGGTCGGGGCGATCATCGAGGTGATCGCCAACGGCATCCCCCCCGGCCTCGGCGCTCCGGTCTACGGCAAGCTCGATCAGGACCTCGCCTCGGCGATGATGTCGATCAATGCGGTCAAGGGGGTGGAGATCGGCGCCGGGTTCACCGCGGCGGCGCTCACCGGCGAGGATAACGCCGACGAGATGCGCCTCGACGCCAACGGCGAGCGCACCTTCCTCTCCAACAACGCCGGTGGCGTGTTGGGCGGCATCTCGACCGGCCAGCCGGTCGTCGTGCGCTTCGCCGTCAAGCCGACGTCGTCGATCCTGACGCCCCGGCGCACCGTGACCCGATCGAACGAGGAGACCGACGTGTCCACGAAGGGGCGCCACGACCCGTGCGTCGGCATCCGGGCGGTCCCGATTGGCGAAGCGATGATGGCGATCGCGCTCGCCGACCACTACCTCCGCCACCGCGGCCAGGTCGGCTGACCGTTACGCCGCACAGCGTCGCTACTCGCCCGGGACGTCTTGCTGGCCACCGTCCCGGAGCCGCTCCCGCCGCTCGCGCTTGAACTCCGAGCGTTCGAAAAACAGGACGATGATGATCCCCAAGGCGAAGGGGATGAGCAGATAGAACAGCCGGAAGACCAGCAGTGCGGCAACAACGCTCGCCTCGTTCATATCGTCAAGCGCGGTGAGGAAAACGAACTCGAACACACCGAGCCCGCCCGGCGCATGGGAAACGATGGCGACGGCGAACGAAGCAACGAAGATACCGAGGACGGTAAGAAACCCGGGGTTGCCTTCGGCCGGCAGACAGAAATAGATGATCGCGGCCGCAGCGGCCAACTCGATCGGGCCGACGATCGCCTGGCGCAGCACCACCGCGGGACGCGGATAATAGAGGCGGAAGCTGCCGATCGTCAGGGGCCGAAAGCGGAAGAGCGACCCCAGGGCGTAAAATCCGACGATCGACAGCAAACCGAGGCCGATCAGCACGACGGTCCAGGTCGGCAGATCGAAAAACCGCTGCAGCACCGATGGCTTGAACACCATGACGATGCCGCCGAGCGACAGCGAGCCGACCAGGAATGTGAACGAGGTGAGCGCCACCAAGACGCCGACCTCGGCGGCGGAAAGACCACGCGTCCCGTAGGCACGCAGGCGGATCAGCGCGCCCGAAAGCAGCGATGCGCCGACATTGTGGGACAGCGCATAGGTGGTGAATGACGTCACCATCACGAACGGCCAACTGATCCGTCGACCGAGATGGAACAGGGCGATTCGGTCGTACTCGGCGAGCGCGACATAGGCGAACGCCGTGGCGACCCCCGCCAGGATCCAGCTCTGCAGCGAAATGGCCTTGAAATTCTCGATCAGGCTGGCCCAGGTGAGATCGGACAGTTTGCCGTAAAGCAGCCAACCGCAAAAGATTACAGCAAGAATACCGAACGTCGGCCAGAAGTAATGGCGATAACGGCTGATGCGTTGGAAGAAACCTTTGACTTCCGGCCTCATTCTCGGTTCCGACTGTCGTGATGGACGATTGCGCCATCCGTTCCTAGCCGAAGGCCAGCAGGAAATCAGCCCCGCCGATCACAGGAAGATGGGAAAAGCCTTACTGCTTGCGGGAGCCGAGCAGGAACTCGCGGTTGCCGTCGCCACCGGCGATCGGCGACGGAATCAGCCCGTCGACCCGCCAACCGGGTTGCTCCCTGAGCCAGGCGGCAACGTCGGCCGCGGCTTTCTCGGCCAGCGTGCCGTCGCGGACGATACCGCCCTTGCCGAGACCGTCGCGCCCGACCTCGAACTGTGGCTTGACCAGGAACACGCCCCACGAGCCCGCCGCCGCGAGGGTGAGCGCTGGTGGGAGCGCCAACTTCAGCGATATGAAACTGACATCGGCAACGACCGCGTCGATCGGGCTTTGCACGTCCGCCGCCGTCAGGTCGCGTGCATTGAGGCCTTCACGGTTGTGGACCGCCGGATGGTCGCGCAAACGCCGATGAAGCTGATCGTGACCGACGTCGATCGCATGGACCTGCTCCGCCCCACGTTCGATCAACACCTCGGTGAAGCCGCCGGTGCTGGCGCCGATATCCAGAATGCGCCGGCCGGCCGGGTCGTAACCGAAATGGTCGAGCCCGGCGATCAGCTTGAGTGCGGCCCGCGAGACGTAGCGCCCGGCCGGGTCGAACGCCGCGATCTTCGCTTCATCGCCGACGAGCGCCGCCGGCCGGGTCGCCATCTCCCCGTCGACGTGGACGGCGCCGCGCAGGATCGCGTCCCGCGCCCGGGCACGGGTCGGCACGATCCCGCGCTCGACCAGAGCCCGATCAAGCCGCTTTCGCACGGGGTCCGGCGCCTAGAAAAAGCAGCCGATGAATGCTGCGGACAGAATGTCGAAATAGACCGCCGCGCCGAACTGTGCCCATAAGGCGCCGCCGGCGATCAACGCCAGCCCGCCGGCCGTCAGCGCGATTTTCGGGGCGAGGGTCATAACCATCATTCTATCACATGAGCGGAGGCGCGGTCAGATGCACAGTTTCCGCAGGCTTCAGGCTCTGAGCGGCGTCACGGCGGCATCGCGGCCGAGTGCGGCAAACGCGGCGGTGACGATGCCTGCGGAATCGAGGCCGGCATCGGCCACCATCGCGTCGGGCTTGGCCTGATCGATGAATCGGTCGGGCATAGTCAACGTCCGTACCCTGAGGCCGCGATCGAGGGCACCGGCGGTCGCCAAATGCGCTAGCACCAGGCTACCGAAGCCGCCCGAGGCGCCCTCCTCGACGGTGAGCAGCACCTCGTGCTCGCGGGCCAGCCGATCGATCAAATCCGTATCGAGCGGCTTGGCGAAGCGGGCGTCGGCCACCGTCGTCGACAGTCCATGTGCCTCCAGTTCCTCCGCCGCCGTCAGCCCGGCGGAGAGCCGGCTGCCGTAGCACAGCAGCGCGATCTTGGTGCCCTCGCGCAGGATTCGCCCGCGGCCGATCTCCAGCGGCACGCCACGTTCGGGAAGGTCGACGCCGACACCCTCGCCGCGCGGATAGCGGAACGCAGACGGCCGGTCGTCGATGGCGGCCGCGGTGGCCACCATGTGCATCAGTTCAGCCTCGTCACCGGCGGCCATCACGACGAAATCCGGCAGGCACGAAAGATACGCCACGTCGAACGAGCCGGCATGGGTAGCGCCGTCGGCACCGACATAGCCGGCCCGGTCGATGGCGAAGCGCACCGGCAGGCGCTGGATCGCCACGTCGTGGACCACCTGATCATAGGCGCGTTGCAGAAAGGTCGAATAGATCGCCGCGAACGGCTTGTAGCCTTCGGTCGCTAGTCCGGCGGCGAAGGTCACGCCATGTTGCTCGGCGATGCCAACGTCGAAGCACCGATCGGGGAACCGCCCGGCAAAACGGTCGAGCCCGGTTCCGCCGGGCATGGCCGCAGTCACCGCCACGATCCTGTCGTCCGCCTCGGCCTCCTGGATCAGGGCGTTGGCGAAGACCTTGGTGTAGGACGGCACGTTGGCGGTGCTTTTGGCCTGCTTGCCGGTCACCACGTCGAACTTGGCGACACCGTGATACTTGTCGGCGGACGCTTCGGCCGGAGCGTAACCTTTGCCCTTTTGGGTCACGACGTGAACCAGCACCGGGCCGTTACCCATGTCGCGGACGTTTTTCAGGACCGGCAGCAGGTGGTCGAGATTGTGGCCATCGATTGGACCGACATAATAGAATCCGAGTTCCTCGAACAGCGTGCCTCCGGTCCAGAAGCTGCGGGCGAATTCTTCCGTGAGCTTCAGTTTTTCGCGGAAGAAGCGCGGCAAAGCCTCGGCGATCCGCTTGCCGAGCCGGCGAAACCGCGAATAGGTGTTGCTCGATACGATCCGCGCCAGATGCGCCGACAAGGCTCCCACCGGCGGGGCGATCGACATGTCGTTGTCGTTGAGCACCACGATCAGCCGCGATTTCAGGTGCCCGGCGTTGTTCATCGCCTCGTAGGCCATGCCCGCCGACATCGCCCCGTCGCCGATGACGCAAATGACGCGAACGTCGCCGCCGGCGAGATCGCGAGCCACCGCCATGCCGAGGCCGGCCGAGATCGACGTCGAGGAATGGGCGGCACCAAACGGGTCGTATTCGCTTTCCGCGCGCTTGGTGAAACCGGAGAGGCCGCCGGCCTGCCGGAGTGTTCGGATTCGGTCGCGGCGACCGGTGATGATCTTGTGCGGATAGGCTTGGTGCCCGACGTCCCAGATCAACCGATCGCGGGGCGTGTCGAAGACGTAGTGGAGCGCCGTGGTGAGCTCCACGACACCCAGCCCCGCGCCCAGGTGCCCGCCGGTCACCGAAACGGCAGAAATCGTTTCGCTGCGAAGCTCGTCGGCAAACTGCCGCAGTTGTTTTTGGTCGAGGCGACGCAGGTCGTCCGGGACGCGGACCGCGTCGAGAAGCGGGGTTTCACGTGTCATGGGCGCAGTGGACGGATGTCCTAGTGAATGGAGTGCTCGCAAATCGGTTCGAAACGCTTATACCAGCCAGATACAGCCGGCCAAACGCACAGCCACCACCCGAAATTGTCCAAATGACGACCCGCTATCGCTCATCGCCTCGATTCCCCGCCCTCGTTGCCGATGGGCCACGGGTCGCGGCACGCGGCTTTTTGTCCCGCCAAGCGGGTGAGCCCAGCGCGTGCCTGACGACCTAATCCTGATTACCATCGGCGGGCTCCTGCTCGCCGGTCTGGCGATGGACGCTGTAGGTCGGCGCACGCACCTGCCACGGGTGACCCTGCTCGTGCTGCTCGGCATCGTCGCCGGTCCGTCCGTCCTCGACATCATCCCCGACGCCGACGGCCTATATCCCCTCGCCGCGACCATGGCGCTGGTGATGGTCGCCTTCCTGCTTGGCGGCAGGCTAACCCGCAAGGTGCTCGCCGAAGACGGTGTCCGCATCCTTGGCGTATCGACCGGCGTGGTGGTCGCGACCGCGGCGGTCGTCGGCGTCGGTCTATGGTTGACCGGCTTCGACCCGGTGTTGTGCCTGGTGCTCGCCGGCGTCGCCACCGCCACCGACCCGGCGGCAACACAGGACGTGGTCTCCCGCAGCGGTGCCAAGGGACCGTTCTCTCGGGTCCTCCTCGGGGTGGTCGCCATCGACGATGCGTGGGGACTGATCGCGTTCAGCCTGCTGCTGGCTGCCGCCCACGCGGTCGTCGGCGAAAGCGTAAGCGGATCACTTGAGGTCGCGGCGGTGGAGATCGGCGGGGCGATTGCGATTGGCCTGGCCATCGGTCTGCCGGCCGCCTATCTCACCGGCCGCCTGAAACCGGGCGAACCGACCCAGGCGGAAGCGCTTGGCGTCGTCTTCCTTGGCGGCGGCATCGCCCTTGCCGTCGGCGCGTCGTTCCTGCTCGCGGTGATGGTCGCCGGCTTCCTGATCGCGAATCTCGCCCGCCATCATGCCCGCGCCTTTCATGAGATCGAGCACATCGAGTGGCCATTCATGGTGCTGTTCTTCGTGCTCGCCGGCGCCTCGCTCGACCTGTCCGCCCTCCCGACCATCGGCCTGCTCGGCATACTGTATCTGGTACTGCGCTTCGCCGGTCGCGTCATCGGAGGCTGGGTCGGCGGGGCCGCCACCGGCGTCGCCCCAGATCAGCGTGTCTGGATGGGCATGGCGCTGATGCCCCAGGCAGGCGTCGCCATGGGCATGGCTCTGATCGCGGTCGGGTCGTTTCCGGAGTACCGGACCGAGATTCTAGCGACGACGATCGCCGCCAGTGTCATCTTCGAACTCGGCGGCCCAATCCTCACCCAGATGGCGCTGAAGCGGGCGGACGAGGTTAGGTCGGAAAGCTGAATTGCCGACGCCACAGTTAGCGGCTGCGCCACCCCCTCTGGCTCCCCCGCAACGGGAGAAAGGCGTTGGTGTCACCGCTCGTCAAGCGGCGCGGTGCCAACCGGCTTGCCGCTGGCGCTCAGGCGGATTTTCTCGACCCGCCCCTCGGCTTCCTTGAGCAGCGCCTCGCAATGGGCCCGCAGCGCCTCGCCGCGCTCGTAGATCGCAATCGACTCCTCGAGGTCGACTTCGCCCTGTTCCAGCCTTTGGACAATCGATTCGAGCTCGGCCAGCGCCTTCTCGAAGGAGAGCTCCGCGACGGGTGTCGGATTGGAGTCGGGCATCGCAACCTCACATGGCGCGCGGACTATCAGGTCCGCTTCAGCGCCTCTATATGGGCCGCAACCGAGTCGGCCAAGCCCTGGAGATCATAGCCGCCTTCGAGCAGGCTGACGATGCGGCCGTCGCAATGGCGCGCGGCCACGGTGGTCATCGCTTCCGTCGCCCAGGCGAAATCCTGCTCCGTCAGGTTGAGCGAGGCCAGTGGATCGCGCCAGTGTGCGTCGAAACCGGCGGAGACGATGATCAGATCGGGCGAGAACGCGTTTATCGCCGGCAACAGGTGCCCGGTGAAGGCATCCATGAAGGCGACGCCATCGGCCCCGGGCGGTAGCGGCGCGTTGACGACGTTGCCGGCACCGGTCTCCGACGCCGCGCCGGTGCCCGGAAAGAGTGGCATCTGGTGGGTCGATGCGTAGAGGATCGATGGATCCGACCAGACCAGTGCCTGGGTGCCATTGCCGTGATGAACGTCCCAGTCGACGATCGCCACCCGCTCGACGCCATGGGCCTGCTGGGCGTGGCGCGCACCGATCACCGCATTGGCGAACAGGCAAAAGCCCATCGCGACGCGCGCCTCGGCGTGATGGCCGGGTGGGCGCGTTGCGCAAAAGGCGTTGTCAGCTTCACCAGTCATCACCGCGTCGACGGCAAGGCACGCGGAACCGACCGCGTCGGATGCCACCTCGAAGCTGCGCGGCGATAGCCAGGTGTCGGCATCGAGCGCTACCTCGCCGTCGGCGGGGAGCGCCGCGCGGATGGTGGCGATGTAGTCCTCGGGATGCGCGAGCATCAGGGTGGCGTCGTCGACCGGCCGCGGCGCCTTGCGCGGCAACGCAGCGAATCGCTCCTCGCCGAGCACCGCGTTGACCGCGCGGATACGATCGGGGCGTTCCGGGTGCCCCCGCGGCACCTCGTGTTCGAGAAAAACAGGGTCGCTGACGATCAGCGTCGTCACCGGCCGGCATCCGCGGTGAGAGGGTCAGTGCCCCTCGCGATCGACGTAGGCATAGAGCGCATCGTGCGCCGCCGGCGATCTGAGCAGATCGCCGAAGCCCTTGGCCTCCTGATTGATCCGGACCACCACATCCTGGCGTTCCCCGCGCATCAGGCGCCGCGCCATCCGCACCGCCTGCGGTGGTTTTGCCGCCAAAGCCCTCGCGTAGTCAAACGCGACGGTGCCGACCTCCTCCGGCTGAACCACGCGGTTCACCAGTCCGGAGGTGAGCGCCCGCTGAGCGTCAAACTGCTCGCCGAGCACCATCAGCTCGAACGCGCGGTGATACCCCATGATGTATGGGGCCAGCAGGCTGGTCCCGCCCTCCGGCGGCAGTCCAAGCGCTGCGAACGGACAGGCGAACACCGACCATTCGCTGGCGACCACGAAATCGCAGTGGAACAGGATTGTGGTCCCGACCCCGTGGGCGAGCCCGTCGACCGCCGCCACCACGGGCTTGTCCACCGTGGCGAGGGTCTTCATGAAGCGGATCGGGCTTTCGCCGAAATTGCCGCTTTCGGCATAGCTGCGAAGGTCATCGGGATCGTGTCCCGCGGTGAACACGCCGGGGGTTCCGGCGAACAGGATGACTCGAGCCGCCGTGTCGCGCTCCGCCAGCTCGATCGCCTCGACACAGGCATCGAACATGTCGGCCGTGAAAGCATTGCTCCGGTCGGGTCGATCGATCCGGATCGTCTGCACGCCCTCGGCGACATCGATCGAAATGTGCTCATCCATGAGGATATCCATAGCGCCCCGCTTTGTCCTCGCCTGCGATCTGATCACCGGAGTGAAACAGCATTGCGGTCGCCTGCGCTGTGAACGCGGTCGCTTGCGCCGTCACCCGTTGCCGGAGATAGGTCGTTTCTCCGAGAATCGTGTCGGTGAAACAAGCGGCGATGGCAACAGAAAACGACCGGTTTTGGTCGCTTTCGGCGATCAAAACGGCGCGAGACAGACGTGTGCCAGCCTGAGTCAACGCCAGCTGGCAAAAGCAGGGCGATACTGCCGGTACGAGAGCCATTTTGGTGCTTCTGGCCGCCCGGTAATGCCTCTTGGCGACGCCACGGTTGTCGACCGCGGCACAGAAGCAATCAAAGATTGTATTCAACATGTCGGCAACCGACGCCCGAAGCCCCATACACGTTTGCTTTCGCGGCGGCTTGACCGAGCCCGACCGAACGGCAAAAACCCGCAGCGTATGTCGGACCTTAGTCGGATGGCGCGCTTGCCTCAAATTGTCGAAGCACAGGACCCCGCGACCATCGATCGCGCGGTTGCGGCGGCGGCCGCGGTCCTCGCACGCGGCGATCTCGTCGGCATGCCGACAGAAACGGTCTACGGCCTCGCGGGCGACGCCACCAATCCGGATGCCATCGCGGCGATCTTCGCCACCAAGGCCCGGCCGCGCTTCAATCCGCTGATCGTGCACGTCGCGTCCGTCGAGGCGGCGATGACGCTTGCCGCCTTCTCGCCCGAAGCGAGCACGCTGGCCGAGGCGTTCTGGCCGGGAGCCCTCACCCTGGTACTGCCGAAACGCACACCTTCCCCGATCGCCGATCTCGCCACCGCCGGACTCGACACCCTTGCGATCCGGGTGCCTCACAATCCTGTCGCCCAGGCGCTGCTCGCCGAATTTGGCAGGCCAATCGCCGCCCCGAGCGCCAACCGGTCTGGCAAAATCAGTCCGACCACCGCCAGTCACGTCGCCGACGACCTCGATGGCGAGGTTGCGCTGATCCTCGATGCCGGCGATACGCCCGTCGGCATCGAGTCGACCATTGTCGGCCTGAGCGATGGAACGCCACGGCTCTTGCGCAGTGGCGGCATTGCTCGTTCGCAGATTGAGGATGTACTGGGCCGCCCGCTCGTCGATCCGATCGATTCCGATGCGCCGTCGGCGCCGGGCATGCTGCGATCGCACTATGCGCCGAACGCGCACCTAAGGCTTGACGTCGACGCCGTCCGGCCGAGCGAAGCGCTGCTGGCGTTCGGGCAAGCGCTTCCGCCTGGCGCCGAAAGTGCCGTCGCCATGATCAATCTCAGCCCCGCCGGCGACGTCCGGGAGGCCGCCACGCGGCTGTTCGCGGCGATGCGCGACTTGGACGCCAAGGCCGACGCGATTGCAGTCGTGCCAATCCCGGAAACCGGGTTGGGCGAAGCGATCAACGATCGTCTCCGCCGTGCTGCCGCGCCGCGTGAAAGAAGCTAAGCGGCCTTCTCGCCGCCGGCGGTGGCTTCGTCCCGTTCGCGCCAGCGCTTCATCAGTTCGGTCAGCTCTGGGTCCCCACCGTCGGGCAGGACAATCCTGAGCGACACCAGCAGATCGCCGCGGCCGCCACCGGCCTTGGGCAGGCCCTTGCCCTTGAGCCGCAGCGACTTGCCGCCGCTGGAGTTGGCCGGAACGTTGAGCGACACCTCGCCCTCGAGCGTCGGCACCCGGATCTTGCCGCCGAGCACCGCATCCTCCAGCGGCACACTGACCTCGCGGCGCAGCGTCGCGCCGTCAACGCGGAAGTGGGGGTGCGGCACGAACTCGACCGTCACGCGCGCATCGCCGGCTGGTCCGCCGAGCATTCCCGGTTGCCCCTGCCCACGTAGGCGGATCACCTTGCCCGAGACGGTGCCCCTGGGGATCGCTACGTCGACCGTCCGCCCGGTGGGCAGATCGACCCGCACCTTGTCGCCGGCGACCAGTTGCTCCAGCGTCACCGCGACGGTCGCGCTGACGTCGGCGCCCTTGACCGGTTGGGGATTGGCCCGGGCGCCGCCCCCCGCCCTGCCCTGGCCCATGCCGCCGAAAATCTCGTTGAGGATGTCGTCAGAGGCGAACGGGTCGCCGTCGGCGCCGCCAGTCGACCAGCGGAAGGTCCTCGTCCCGCCAGCGCCGGGCTGCGGCCCTCCGCCGAAACCACCGCCTTGGCCAAAGCCCTCAAAGCCCTGGAACTTGGGCTTGCCTTCGGCGTCGATCTCACCGCGATCGAACTGACCGCGCTTCTCCTTGTCGCCGACGATCTCGTAGGCGGCGTTGGCCTCGTTGAAGCGTTCCTTGGCCTTCGGATCGGATTTGTTGGAATCCGGGTGGTACTTCTTGGCAAGCTTGCGGAAGGCCGATTTGATCTCGGACTCGCTCGCAGTCTTGCTGACGCCCAGGACTTTATAGGGATCGCGCATGATTCTTGAGACGATATCAGGGGTGGCGACACGGCGAAACGCCGGTTTAGCGCAAATGATATGGGGTTGTCAGGTCGCCGGTTCTACCGCCCACGATCATCAAGCGGCGGTCAGCCACGCATCGATCAGCAGTCCGGCGAACAAAATCCAGCCGGTATCGCGATTGGAGCGGAACAACATCAGGCAGCGGTCGGGATCGTCGATATCAAGCGTCACCACCTGCCAGCCGAGGTGAACCGCGGCCGCCGCCAGGCCGACATAAGCAGCGGTTCCGGTGCCGGCGGCAACAAACGCGGCCGCGAACAGCGCCACCGCCAGACCGTAGAACACGGTGAGATACGGCTTGGTACGCGCGCCGAACAGGCGCGCTGTCGAGCGCACTCCGACCAGCGTGTCGTCCTCCCGGTCCTGGTGGGCATAGATGGTGTCGTAGCCGATGGTCCAGGCAATACAGCCGACATAGAGGAGCACCGGCGCCAGGCCGAGATCGCCGAGGAGAGCCGCCCAGCCCATGAACGCCCCCCAGGAAAAGGCGATACCGAGGCCGAGCTGCGGCCAGTCGGTCACCCGCTTCAGGAATGGGTAAATCGCCACCGCCAACAGTGAAGCGAAGCCAACGACAATGGCAAAACCGTTGAACTGGAGGAGCACCACCAGGCCAACCAGCGCCTGCGCCGCCAGGAAAAGTACGGCGTTGCGGACGCTGATTTGGCCGCTCGGGATCGGCCGCGACCGGGTCCGCGCCACCTCGGCGTCGAGGTCGCGGTCGACGATGTCGTTGTAGATGCACCCCGCTCCGCGCATCGCCACCGCGCCGATGAAGAACAGCACCAAATGCCACGGGTCGGGAAAGGCGCGCCCAGCGAAATCCGCTGCCAGTGCCGCCGACCACCAGCACGGCCACAAAAGCAGCCACCAGCCGATCGGCCGGTCGAGCCGGGCCATGCGGGCATAGGGCTTGGCCGCCGCCGGCAGATACCGGTCGACCCAGTTGCCGCGCACGGCATCGGCGACGGTGGTGGTTTCGGGCTGGGTCACCGAGTGTCCGGCCTCCGTTTCGGACGCAGACTATCGCTGGGGGCGAGTCAGACCAACCGTTTCGTTGACGCACGAATCGTGATCGAAGAGGCCGTACAGTGGTTGGGTAAACGCCGTGATGATCGTCCTCCCATGAACATCCTCCTGATCGGTTCCGGCGGGCGCGAACATGCGCTGGCCTGGAAGCTGGCCCAGTCGCCCCGTTGCGGCGCCCTCTACGCCGCGCCGGGCAATCCTGGGATCGCCCAACATGCCGAGCTCGTGCCCCTCGACGTCGACGATCACGACGCGGTGGTGCGCTTCTGCCTGGAGAAGTCCATCGGCCTGGTGGTGGTCGGACCGGAGGCACCACTGGTCGCCGGCCTCGCCGACGCGCTCGGCGGTTTCGGCATCTCGACATTCGGCCCGACGGCGGCCGGCGCCCGGCTCGAGGGATCCAAGGGCTTCACCAAGGACCTGTGCGCCGAGGCCGGCATTCCCACCGCCGCCTACCAGCGCTTCACCGACGCGACCGCCGCTAAGGCCTATATCCACGCGCGCGGCACACCGATCGTGGTCAAGGCGGACGGTCTGGCCGCCGGCAAGGGAGTCACCGTCGCCGCAACGACGGACGAAGCCAATGCCGCCATCGACGCCTGTTTCGCTGGCGACCATGGCGCTGCCGGCGCGGAGGTGGTGGTCGAGGAATGCCTCGTCGGCGAGGAGGCAAGTTTTTTCGCGCTGACCGACAGCACGACCATCGTGCCACTCGCCACCGCTCAGGACCACAAGCCGGTCGGCGAGGGCGACACCGGCCCCAACACCGGCGGCATGGGCGCTTATTCCCCGGCGCCGGTGATGACGCCGGACCTGGTGGAACGCACAATGGCCGAGGTCATCCGGCCGACGGTCGAGACCCTCAAGGCTCGCGGCACGCCATTCTCCGGTGTGCTCTACGCCGGCCTGATGATCACCGACACCGGCCCGAAGCTGATCGAATACAATGTCCGCTTCGGCGACCCGGAAACCCAGCCGATGATGATGCGCCTCGACAGCGATCTGGTCGAGCTACTCCACGCCACCGCCACCGGCCGCCTCGGCACGGTGCCTGCGCCGCGGTGGAGCGACCGGGCGGCCTTAAGCGTGGTAATGGCGACCCGCGGCTATCCCGGCGCCTATGAAAAGGGCAGCGTCATCCGCGGCATCGACGCGGCTGAAGCCCTCGACGGCGTCAAGGTCTTCCAGGCCGGCACTGCGCTGAAGAACGGCGAACTCGTCGCCAATGGCGGCCGAGTCCTCAATGTCACCGCCACCGGCGCCACCATCGCGGACGCCCAGGCCCGCGCCTATCAAGCCGTCGACCGCATCGACTGGCCTGAGGGCTTCTGCCGCCGCGACATCGGCTGGCGGGCGGTTTGAACACGCCGCTTCAGTCTCCGCAGCTCGAACCGGAACCTTCGGTGGCAAGATTGGAGAGTAGGTGGAGTGCAAGAAGGACGGTGCGATGCTTAAGGGTAAGTGCCTGTGCGGTGCGGTGAGGATCGAGGTTGAAGGAGAGCTGGAACACGCCCCAGAGGCGTGCCACTGCTCCCAATGTCGCAAGCAGTCGGGTCACGTTCTGTCGACCGTGAATGTCCGACGCAGCGCGCTGACCATCCATGGAGAAGACGCCATCACCTGGTATCGATCGTCGGATCAGGTTCAACGGGCTTTTTGTTCCATATGCGGTTCGACGTTGTTCTGGCATCCGACGATTGAGGGATATGCGTTCACGGCCGTGGCGATGGGCTTGTTTGGCTCGCCGACCGGTACGAAACTGGCAAAGCACACCTTTGTCGGTGACAAGGGCGACTACTACGACATCAACGACGGGGTCCCCCAGAGTAACGATTACTGAGGCGGCTATTTCAGTTCATCGCCAAAGGCAGCCGGGTGCGTACCAATAGGTGCGGTGAGAGGTGTTGATCTCCGGCGGAAACGCCGTCCGTTCTCCGATCAGGTTGGAGACAGGCTTTTCGAGGCTCGCACCCTCGCACCTCAAGATGACCACGGCCTATGGCCGCTCGATAGAGCGAGTTCTCCTACGTCTTCCGCCCGTAGAGCATCATCGCGAGGGGGGCGAAGATCGCGGTAATCACCGCCGGGCCGATCAGCGACAGGCCGATCGAGTAGAGCGACACGACGCCGTCCATGATCTCCCGCGACGCGGTTGTCAGGATCGCCACCGGATTGACCGCGACAACCGCCTGCAGCCAGTCCGGCATCGTCGCCGGATCGACGTAGATGTTGGAGGCGAAGGTCACCGGCATCAACACCAGCCAGCTCAGCGTCATCACCACGGAGGGCGTGCGCACCACCAGCGCCAGCACGACGAACACCCAGGAGATGCCGAAGCCGAACACGTTGAGGAGCACGATCACTGCCACGACGCCGGCGACACCAGCCTCCGGCCGGAAGCCCATGATCAGGCCGATGGCGACGACGATCAGCGACGAGAGGGTGTAGCGGATGGTGTCGCCAAGCATTGCCCCGACGATCGGCGCCGGCCGCCAGATCGGCAGCGAGCGGAACCGATCGTAGACGCCCTTGGAGAGGTCGGTGTTGAGAGTGAAGCCTGTGTAGATCGTGGTGAAGGTCACCGTCTGGACCAGGATACCCGGCAGCAGGAACTGCAGATAGGCGTCGGTCGAGCCGGCCAGCGCCCCGCCGAACAGATAGGTAAACATCACCGTGAACATGATCGGCGTGACGATCACGTCGAACATTTGTTCCGGCTGATGCTTGACCTTGAGCAGCGCCCGCCAGCCGAAGGTCATCGCATTGGCGATCGCGCCCGGCGGGCGTGGCCGGGCGTCGGTCGAAAGGACCCGACGCAGGTCGACCGCATCGATGGAAGTATCGATCTGGCTCATTCCGCTGCCTCCCGCATCGGGCTGTCGCCCTTGACCTCGGTGCCGCCCTTGCCCTTTTCGACGGCGCCGTGACCGGTGAGCGCGAAGAACACTTCGTCGAGGCTCGGCTGGCCGAGCGAGAAATCGGATACCGCGATGCCGGCCTGTGACAGCGCCGTGAGCGAGCCGGCGGCGCGCTCGGTGTCGGAGAGGCGGACGGTAAAGGCGCGCGGATCGCGATCGGTGTGCGCCTGCTCGCCGGTGCGTTCCTCGAGCAACCGCATCGCCGCGTCGCGCTGGACCGGATCGGCGACCCGCACATGCATCACCCCGGCGCCGACCGACGTCTTCAGCTCGCTGCTGGTACCTTCGGCGATCATCGTCCCGCGATCGATCACCGCGATTCGGTCAGCAAGCGTGTCCGCCTCCAGGAGATACTGGGTGGTGAGAAGTACCGTCGTACCGTTGGAAGTGAGCAGCCGGATGATGTCCCAGACCTGGTTGCGGCTGCGCGGGTCGAGGCCGGTGGTCGGTTCGTCGAGGAACAGAAGCTCCGGCGTCACCACCACGCTCGCGGCGATATCGAGGCGGCGGCGCATTCCGCCGGAATAGTTCTTCACCTCGCGGCCGGAGGCCTCCGACAGGCTGAACGCGTCGAGCAACTCGGTGGCCCGGTCCCGGGCGCGGCGGCGCGAAAGGCCGAGCAACCGGGCGAGCAGCACCAGATTCTCGAACCCCGATAGCTCCTCGTCGACCGAGGCGAACTGGCCGGTCAGGCTGATGCGTTCGCGCACCGCATTGGCGTCGCGGGCGACATCGAGCCCGAGCACCCGGGCCGATCCGCCGTCCGGCTTCAGAAGCGTCGCCAGAACGCGCACGGTGGTGGTCTTGCCGGCACCGTTCGGGCCGAGCAGCCCGTAGACCGCGCCACGCGGCACGACGAGGTCAATGCCATCGACTGCGCGATTGCTGCCGAATGTTTTGACGAGGCCAGCCGTCTCGATGGCCAGGGCCGATTGATCAAGCATGGTTTCAGACTTTCAAAGGTGTCGCCGTCAAGCACGGCCGACTCGAAATGCGCCGGGAAGCCCTCCCAGTGTAAAGCGAACCGACCATGTGCTAGACGCCGCAGCCTGTAGCGAGTTGCCGCCGCTGACGCAACCCGCGTGTATCGGCGAATCCTGACAGCCTTGTGGCAGAAACCGACCGGTTTCCGCGGCTGATCGCGACGATGTGATCGCCGCTCAGGCTGGCTCGTGCGCCTTTGGCCAGTAGGTTCCGAACGACCAGACATTGCCCTCTGGATCGCGGCAGATGAACTCGCGGCTGCCATAGTCGCGGTCGGTGAGCCCCTCCTCGATCCGGGCGCCGGCGACTTCGGCTCGCGCGAACATGGCGTCGGCATCGTCGACCGCGACATAGGTCGCCTTGCCGCCGGTTTGCCCCGCGCCGCCGACCCGCGCCCCGTGGGCATCGTCACGCGCGGTCCCAATCATGATCATCGACGATCCATAGGCGAGTTGGGCATGCTGGACGACGCCGTTGTCGTCCTTGTAGTTGGCATGGACGACGAACCCGAAAGCCTCGACCAGCCAGTCGATCATTCGATCGGCATCGCGATAGCGGAAGGTCGGGTAGATGCGGGGCGGCTCGACCAGGGTCGGTTTAGGCATGGTTGGCTCCATTTCCTGTCATCAAAGAGGAAAAAGTGCCACGCCGCCCGCGCGCCCGGATTGAAGAAATGGAACCTCAGGCCACCGCCCGCCAGGCCGCGGGCGTCGCGCCCGCGAAGGTGCCGAACTCCCGCACCAGGTGCGCCTGATCCGCATACCCGCACGCCGCGGCGACATCGGCCCAACCGCCGGCGGTGTCGGACCGCGCTACGGCGACCGCGCGATTGAAGCGGGCGATGCGGGCCACCGTCTTCGGGCTGGCGCCAACCTCCTCGCGGAACCGCGCCGCCAGGTGTTTGCGGCTCCAGCCAACCGACTCGGCTAGCGCGCTGATCGGCATGCGTCCGCCGGTCCCGACGAGCTGCCGGTACCCCCAGGCCACGCCCGGCGAGGGCGTCGCACCACGGTTCAGCCGATCGGCGACAAAGGCCTCGGTGATAGCGAACCGCTGCCGCCAGGTCCGCGTGTCAGCCAATCGCCGCGCTAGCCCCGACACGCCGGCGTCGCCGAGGTCGTCGAGATGAACCATGCGATCGCGCAGCAGCCGCATAGGCAGGCCGAAGAAGCGATAGGCGGCGAGCGGTGTGAAGTCGATCTGCAGGCAGCAGGCCTCGCCGCGCGATCGAATCCGCACCGGTCCGCCATAGAGCCCGGCCGTGAAACTGCTGAAGCGGTCGTCCGCGGTCGGCTGACGCCCCAACCCGATCTCGAACGGCGCCGCGAAGGAGACGATCAGCGGCACCAGCAGCGACGCAGTCTCGGTCTGGTGGGTGATCGCGCCAGCTGTCTCACGATAGCCGGCGATCCGCAGTACCGAGCCGGCCAGCGCCGCCGGGATCGTGTGGCTCACCTTCTCGAAGCCCTCGACCGCGCGGTCCTGATCGTCGATGCAGTCGCCGGCCATCGCCTAGCCGTCCAGCTCGCGATAGTGGCGGAAGATGCCGTCCTCGTTGAACGCCTCGCGGCGGTCGGAGGCGAGATAGGCGGCGATCCGCGGTCGCTTGGCGACGCGATCGTGCAACGCGACCACCAGCGGATGATCGGCCTCGATCCGAGCCATCGCCTCGGGAAATGCGTAGCGCAGGCCCGCCACGACCTGGAACAGGGACAGGTCGGCGGTCGAAATCCGGGCGCCGACCAGATGCTTATTGCCCTTGGGGTTGCGGGCCAGGATCGACTCGAACCAGCCAAGGAAGCGCGGAATCCGCGATTGGCGGAACGCCTGCGACCTGCGCTTCGCCTCCGGCTTCTGGTCTTCGTAATAGAGATCGCCACCAAGCGGATGGTGAACGTCGTGTGCTTCGACCACCAGATCGGCGATGGTGAGCTGGATCTGATGAGCCCATAACCGCTCTGCCTCCGCCTTCGGCACCAGCCCGTGCCGCTCGCCGAGATAAGTGACGATGTTGGCGGTCTGGCCGATCAGCCGCTTGCGGTCACGGAGAAACGGCGGCGCGAAGGACGGGGTGGCGATCATCGCGTCGTCCCAGGCCCGCATCAGCGCCCCGACGCCGTCCTCGCGCGCAACGTCGACATAGTCGGCACCGGCTTCCTCCAGCGCCAGCCGCACAAACTCGCCGCGGCCTTGCAGACCAGGCCAGTAGTAGAGTTCATACGCCATCGTCACCTGCTCCGCCGTTGCCGTGACCTAGGGTCGTCACTACCCTGTGGCGATATCAGAACAGGAGAGGCCCATGTGCCGCAACATCAAAACACTGTTCAACTTCGACCCGCCGGCGACCGATGACGAGATTCACGCTTCGGCGCTCCAATTCGTCCGAAAACTCTCCGGCTTTGCCAAGCCGTCGAAGGCGAACCAGGCGGTGTTCGACCAGGCCGTCGAGGATGTCGCTGCGATCGCCCGCCGGCTGGTCGACTCGCTCGAGACCAATGCTCCGCCACGCAACCGCGAGATCGAGGCGGCCAAAGCCAAGGCCCGCGCCGCAGCCCGCTACGCCTGATCTGTGTCCGACCGCGTTAACCGTCCCGCCGCGTGACGAACACCACGTGTTCGTCGGTATGGGGATCATCGGCATCGATGTCGAGCACGGTCAGGCCGGCGCGGGCGAATCCGTCCAACCAGACCTCTTGCGGGAAGACGCCGATCCGATGAGTGTCAGAGGCTATCTCCGTCGCTTTGCCCGGCGTTTTGAGGATCAGCGCATAGTCGACCCGGGCAACGGTCTCGCCCGGCCCAAGCGGATGGGTCCATTCGAGAAACCGGGCACCGCCGCCATCGGGACGATCCGTGCCGCCATGGGTGGTGCCGGGTGCAAATGTCTCGGCGGTCACGTCGGGGATGAACACGGCGACGCCGCCCGGACGACAATGGATCGCAGCGGTCGCGATCGCCGCATGGAGATCATCGACCGTCAGCATATAGTCGAGCGCGTCGTGGGCGAGCACGACGTCGAAGGTCTCGCCCAGCCTCAGCGCGCGCATATCGCCGACCACATGGGCGCACTCGGGGTTGATCGACTGGCTGAGATCGAGCATCGCCGGCGACAGGTCGGTCAGTGTGCAGGCGAAGCGCCGCTTCAGGTGGAGCGCGTTGTTGCCGCCGCCGGCACCGAGTTCCATCAACGTTCGCGCCTCGCCGTCGATCGCGGCATCGATCAATCGACCGATGTGTTCGGCCTCCGCCCGGTAATCGTCCGGATGGGTGATGTCGTGGAACCAGGGCGCCAGATCGGTGTAGAGGCGATTCATCGCTGATGCATCCAGGCAACGCCCGGCGGAAATACCGGACAGCGCCGCGTAAATGGCCGCGTATCCGGTCGAAAACGTGGCGAACACGCCCGGAAAGCCTTAGAACCGGCGAGGTTCGGCCACGAAAGGTCCGCATTCTGATGATGACTCGATATCACGGAGTCTTTGGGGGACCCGGTCGATGACGATTCAACGCAGGCAGGCAAAACAAGAAGGGCGCGGCGATTTCGACGATCGCGAAGCGGTCGTCACCTATTCGCGGATCGAGGACGATCCCGGTTCGTTGCACGGCATCGGCGACCGCGAGCCCGCCGGCCCGCTCTACGAAGCCGTCGAAGTTCCCCAAATGGAACGACCGGACGCGCGGGAGCCCTTTTTCGCCGGTGACGGCATGCCGGTCGAACCCGAATACGGCGACGACCTCGACCCGCTCGAGCCGGAACAGCGCAATCGCACTTTCCGCCACCTGATCGTCATCGGTATCGGCGTTGTCGCGCTCGCCGCCGGGGCCGGCATCCTTATCGCGACCATTGGCTCGAGTGGCCGCGTCGACACCGCCGCCCCGGGTACGGTCCCGGCCGCGGCGACCGACGGAGCGACCGAAGCCGCCACGGCAGACCCGGGCATCCGCGCCATTCCGCTCGGCGAGGCACCCGGCGGGCCGGATATCGATCTGTCCTCAGCCCGGCCGGCCGAGCCGATCGAAGCGGCCGCCACGCCGCCGCCGGAGCCGCGTCCGCGGCCCGAACCGCCGGCCGAAACCGCGGCGGTCGCCCCGGAAACCGACGCAACACCAACCGCCGAGGCCATGCCGGCGCCAGCCGCGGCCGTCGCGCCGGCGCCACAGGGCGACGACTTCATCCGCAGCATCGAGCAGACCCTGTCGAACATCCGCCCCGAACCGGCCCCGGCCGCCGTGGTCCCGGAAACGCTTCCCGCCCCCGGCGACGCGCCGGCCGCGGCACCGGCTGACACCTTCACCACGGTGACGGCCCCGGTCGAGCCGCTGCCTCAGGCGACACTGACGCCGACAGCGCCGCAGCCGACGCCGGTCCGCGTCCTGCCGGACGGTACGGTGGTCTACGAAAACGAGGCGCTGCCGGCGGAGGCTGCAGCCGTCGAGTTCGACGAGAATGCCGCGGCGATCGACGGCGGTGGCCACTTCGACTTCGAGCTCGAACAGCCGGCGGTGACTGTCGAAGTCCCTGCCCTGCCCGACCTGGCGACGGGCGGCCTCCCGGCTATCCCCGACGTTCCCGGCGAACCGGCGACCCTAGAGGGTCTCACGATCGACCTCGAGCCCGCCCCCGCCGAGCCGCACTTCATCCCGCCAGAGGCCATCCCCGAGGTACCGGACACCATCGGGCTGCAGTAGCCGTCTCGCCACGCACGGTCCGCGGCGACCAGCGTCACGCATCTTCTGACGGCGACACTAGTCCCTCCCCGTTTTAGAGCGATGATCGTCCCCCGCCCTATTCCTGGCGCTGAAAGATCGCCGTGTAGGCAACCGCATGGGGTGGGCCTTCCATGTAGGTAAGCTCGATCTCATCATCGCCGATACGGGTTGCGAACATCAGCCCATGGTCATCGACTTCCACCAGGCGCAGGGTCTTGCCGTCGCCGGACAAGGCGCCGATAACCGGCTCGGTGGCTTCGAAAACGCTCTCGTCATCGATATAGCCGGGGTCGTCGCTCCCCGCTTTCCAGGACTTGGTCCCCCTCACGATCTGGCCGTTCACCGACTCGATGACGATCGTGAAGATGCGCGGCGCTTCGACGATTTCATCGTCCAGTTCCAGGATCACGCTGGTCTCGGCCGTCCAGGTGCCGATCAGGTCGGAGGCCTGCGCCATCGATGCCGATGTGATTGCCGCGAAAAGAGCGGCGGTGAAAACACCAAGAACACGCATGCGATCTTACTCCCCGGTAGTCGTCTGATGCGTTCAGCCCAGCCCTCGCGCCAAATTGGCGAGTTCCGCATGACAACGCAACCGCGTGACGGCATCCCGGGGATGCGGATCGACACAAATAGGCGACTCCGCTGTCCTTTCCCGGCACTCGGCGACCCTGTCCCCGACCTGATCGCGGAGCGGACCGTCCGGAGGATGATGGACGGGGTCGGTTCAGCAAATCTCAAGCGGGTGGTGCTGACCAACCGACAGGGGAATAGCCGAAAAAGCGGGCGCGACTTGCCAGCGGCCTTGTTCAGCGGTCTAATTTCGTAACGGTCGCGCCCGGATGGATCGACGCCGGGGCGACAAGGCTATCCGGCGCTTGCCGGCTGGCATGTGGCCGCGGCAGGCGCCTGATCCGAGGGAGGGCATGGCGATGACAGTGAGCGATTCCGCTTACGGGAAAGAGGACAGCCGCGGACACTGGAGCCCTAACAAGCCGCCGAGTTACGGGCCGTTCTTCGACTGGCCGCCCAATCCCCGCGTCCTGTTCAAATGGTTCTTCGGCTTTCCCGGCTATTTTCTGCCGTGGAACGTCCTCTTTGCCGTCGCCGCCATACTGATCTGGACGTATCTGACTCCATCGCTCGAAACGCTGCAGACCTTCTCGCTGTGGTGGGTTGCGCTCATCCTCTTACGCAATCTCGGGCTGACCCTCTTCGTCTACGGCGCCTGGCATCTGTGGCTCTACGTGTGGCGCAAGCAGGGGACACTGTTCAAATACAATCGCCAGTGGCCGAAGGAGAAATCGTCGGTCTTCAAATTCGGCAATCAGACCTACGACAACATGTTCTACACGCTGGTGAGCGGCGTGTCGATCTGGACCGCCTACGAGGTGTTGCTGCTTTGGGCCTATGCCAACAACATCGCGCCGTACATCAGCTTCGCCGAGTACCCGGTGCTGTTCGTGGCAATCTTCTTCCTCGTCCCCTTCATTCACGAGGTCGGCTTCTATTTCGCCCACCGGCTGCTGCACTGGCCGCCGCTCTACAAGCTCGCCCACGCGGTGCACCACAGGAACGTCAACCCTGGCCCGTGGTCCGGCCTGTCGATGCACCCGATCGAGCACGTGCTCTATTTCGCGACGATCCTTTTGTTCTTCATCATCCCGTCCCACCCGATCCACATGATCAACCTCGCCTCGCGTCTTGGCCTGATGCCGGCGCAGGGCCACACCGGCTTCGACCGGGTGGTGGTCGGCGACGAGTCGACGATGGACACCTCCTATTACGCCCATTACCTCCACCATAAGTATTTCGAGGTGAACTACTCCGACGGCATGGTGCCGCTCGACCGGTGGTTCGGCTCGTTCCACGACGGCACCCCGGAAGCCCAGGAGGCGATGCTGGCACGGCGCACGCGGCGGGGTGTTTAGGGAGGACCCGGAGCCGCTGCAAGCAAGCGAGACACCAAAAAATGTCCAACAATCCGAATCCCCGTTCATCGCGCGACAGGGTCCGCAGAGCCAGGCTGCGCGCCGAAGGCTTGCGCCCGATCGAAGTATGGGTCCCCGACACTCGAACCGCCGCGTTCGCGGCGGAGGCGCGACGCCAGTCTTTGGCGGTTGCATCATCGACATTCGAGCAGGTGGACCAAGCCTTCGTCGACGCGATCTCGGAATGGAGTGAAGCCGGACTGGGGTAACGTCTGGATAGCGGCGGGGTGAGGCGCGAATTCGTTCGCCTTCACGCTGCGAAGCCACAAGCAAGCTCTTTTCAGGAACATCCCCGACTTTCAGTATGTCGAGAGAACGAATCGCGAACTCCCTTGAAATAGCCTCAAAAATCACGTAAAGAGCGACAAAAAGATCAAGAAAAAAATAAAAGAATATCAAAGAGTTAGGTGTACATGCGGTTCAGCGATTCTCTTTTAGACGATATCCGCGCGCGCCTTCCTGTCTCGGAGGTGGTGCGTCAGCGGGTCCGTCTAAAAAAAGAGGGGCGCGAGTGGCGCGGCCTGTCACCTTTCAATAGCGAGAAGACGCCGTCCTTTTTCGTCAACGATCAGAAGGGCTTCTATCACGACTTTTCGGCCGGCAAGAACGGCGACATTTTCACATTTGTGATGGAGACCGAGGGCCTCTCGTTTCCAGAGGCCGTCGAAAAGTTGGCGAGGCTAGCAGGCGTCAACCTGCCGACGGCATCAGCAGCCGACCGCAAGAAGGAGCAACGCCGAAAGAGTCTCGCGGAAATCCTGCAACTTGCTTCAGACTTTTTTCGTGAGAACCTGAAATCCGACGCCGGCGGGGAGGCAAGAGCCTATCTCGAGACCCGAGGAGTGAGCCAGTCGACACAGGCCGAGTTTTCGATCGGATACGCGCCGGCAGGGCGGGCTGCGCTTCGCCAATACCTCGCTTCGAAAGATGTGCCCTTACAAGACATGATTGACGCAGGCCTGCTGATCAGCGGCGACGATATTCCGGTCGCCTACGATCGGTTCCGCGACCGGGTGATCATCCCCATTCATGACGTCCGTGGACGAGTCATTGGATTTGGTGGTCGCGCGCTCAATGATGCCGTCAAGCCGAAGTATCTGAATTCTCCCGAAACGGAACTGTTTCACAAGGGCTCAGTCGTCTTCAACTTTCATCGCGCACGGCAACCCGCGCACGACGATGGCTCTGTCGTTGTCGTTGAGGGATACCTCGACGCAATCTCCATCTATCAAGCTGGCATGCGAAGTGTCGTTGCTTCCATGGGCACCGCGCTGACGGAAGCACAGATCGGTACACTCTGGCGTTTGTCCGATGAGCCAATCGTTTGCTTCGATTCGGATCGGGCCGGCATCTCCGCCGCTCATCGATCGATAGATCGGATATTGCCGCAACTGAGAGTCGGGAAGGCATTCAGCTTCGCGTTCCTCGTCCAGGGAAAGGACCCAGATGAGTTGGTCCGGTCCCAGGGTTTGGAGGCATTTCGAGCCGTCCTTCAAGGGGCACATCCCCTCTGGGACGTCCTCTGGGAGCGGGAACTCGCTCAGGCTCGGATAGACACACCCGACGGGCGAGCCGCTTTCGAGAAACGCCTTTACGATATTGTGCGTAGCATCAAAGACCAGACCGTTAACACTGCCTACTACCGAACCTGCCGCGTCGAACTCTCAAATCTATTTTGGAGAGAGCTGAAATCCGCCTCAAAGGAAAAGGAACGCGGATCATTTCTGGACACGCACGTACGAATTCCAGAGATCAGACCAAAGTTCGGGATCTACAAAATTCTCCTTGGGCTTCTAGTGCATTATCCGGAATTCATAGACGACAAGCCCGATCGTTTCTCCAACTTGGATTTTCCGGGTGACCTGGAGAGTTTCTACAGAGCCCTCCACTACCTGACCGTCGACGGAGCAGAAATCACGGTGGAGGTGATCTACGCGCAGCTCAGTGATGAGTTTTTCCACCTACTAGATGATGTTCACGGCGATGCCTCGACGGGTGTCGCTCGCGGACATCGACTGATCGAGCGGTTCCCGATCGTCGGAGCTTCACCGCCACTGTCGTTCGTTTCCGAATGCGTCAACTATTTTGTCAAGCGCATCGAAACGACTCAGATGCAGCAGGATGTCGAAGAACTGGAAAGGCGACTGGCGCGAGACACAGTGAATGTTGATGCGATTTTGGAGCAGCTTGGGAGATTGACCGGCGAGATTCAGCGCCAAGAGAACGCTTGGCGTGAACTAGACAAGAACCTCGCTGAGGAGGCCCAAGGAATCCGGAGGTTGGGGAATCACGCACCATCGTGGTCCCTGCAAACAGCCGCGTGACCTCAACGCCCTGCGGGCGGCGATGATCGAGTGCGTCGCCGCCGATCACGACATCGGGGCACAGCCCCTGCGGGCCGCTCTAGCAGGCCGGCATCAGGACCTGATCGCCCGTCTCGACGCCCAGATCGCCGCCTGCCGGCTGTGGTTCGCCACCGCCGATGCCGACGATGCGGACGCGGAAGCCGGCTGGCATCAGGCTTTGACCTTGCACCTTAGACAGCGAACGTTACATAAGGAACTCAAGGAAGCGGAGGCCGCGCTGGCCGCAGACGCAAGCGAGGCAAATTTGGTGCGACTGGTCGAAATCAGGAACCAGCTGGCAAGCGCGGACGGGACGGAAGCGTTGATCGAAGGGTTCGGCGCCCGGTCGGGGCGCGAAGTTCGGGTGTTCTAGGCTCTGGACAATGGCGGCCATCGGGTTAAACACGAGGGTCCGCCACGGGGGCACGGCGGCCGGGAGGGCGACCCGGACGAAAACCCGCTTTGGGCGGCGGGACGATTACTTTCAAAGATGCGCATCGGCGGCCGCTTGAAGGCCGCTGACGGCGCCTTAGTCGGAGATGTGCATGACGACCAAGGTTCGGGAAAAGGAAGAGGTCCAGGAAGCGGCGCCGGAGGCCCCGGTACTCGATCTCACCGATGCGGGCGTCAAGAAGATGATCAAGGCCGCCAAGAAGCGCGGCTATGTCACCTACGAAGTGCTGAACTCGGTCCTGCCTTCCGACGAGGTCACCTCCGAGAAGATCGAGGACATCCTGGCGATGCTCTCCGAGATGGGGATCAACGTCATCGAGTCGGAAGAGGCCGAGGACTCCGACAACAGCGAGAAGGCCGAGGGCGAGACCGAGAGCGGCGGCGAGCTGACCGAAGCCTCGACCGCGACCACCGCGGTCGCCAAGACCACCACCAAGGAACCGACCGACCGCACCGACGATCCGGTACGCATGTATCTGCGCGAGATGGGTTCGGTCGAGCTCTTGTCGCGCGAGGGCGAGATCGCCATCGCCAAGCGCATCGAGGCCGGCCGCGAGACCATGATCGCGGGCCTATGCGAAAGCCCCCTCACCTTCCAGGCGATCATCATCTGGCGTGACGAGCTGAACGAAGCCCAGATCCTGCTCCGCGACATCATCGACCTTGAGGCAACCTATGCCGGGCCCGACGCCAAGGCCGCACCGGCACCGCCTCCACCGGCCGAGACCAACGGCGCCACCCCGCCGACGGCCGAAGCCGCCACTGCGGACGCTCCGCCAACCGCGCCCGGCGACGACATTGCCGGCGGCGGTGAGACAAGCGAGGCCGGCCAGCAGCAACAGCAGGACGATGACGACGACGATTACGAGAACGCCCTGTCGCTGGCGGCGATGGAGGCTGAGCTCAAGCCCGCGGTGGTCGAGACCTTCGACACCATCGCCGACCTCTACAAGAAGCTCCGCCGGCTGCAGGACCAGGACGTCGAGCTCAAGCTCGGCAACAAGACCCTGTCACCGTCCCAGGAGCGCCGCTACAAGAAGCTGAAGGAAGAGATCGTCACCGCGGTCAAGTCGTTGTCGCTCAACCAGGCGCGGATCGATTCCCTGGTCGAGCAGCTTTACGACATCAACAAGCGCCTGATCGGCCACGAGGGCCGGCTGCTTCGTCTCGCCGAGCGCCACAAGGTCTCGCGCGAGGAGTTCCTGAAGGAGTATCCCGGCTCCGAGCTCGACCCCAACTGGCTGCGCCGCATTTCCAACCTGTCGGCCCGCGGCTGGAAGGAGTTCGTCGCCAAGGACAAGGACAAGATCAAGGCGATCCGCAAGGAGATCCAGTCGCTGGCGACCGCCACCGGCCTCGAGATCACCGAGTTCCGCCGCATCGTGTCGATGGTCCAGAAGGGCGAGCGCGAGGCGCGTCAGGCCAAGAAGGAGATGGTCGAGGCCAATCTGCGCCTGGTGATTTCGATCGCCAAAAAATACACCAATCGCGGCCTGCAGTTCCTCGACCTGATCCAGGAAGGCAACATCGGCCTGATGAAGGCGGTCGACAAGTTCGAGTACCGCCGCGGCTACAAGTTCTCCACCTACGCCACCTGGTGGATCCGCCAGGCGATCACCCGCTCGATCGCCGACCAGGCGCGCACCATCCGCATTCCGGTGCACATGATCGAGACGATCAACAAGATCGTGCGCACCTCCCGCCAGATGCTGCACGAGATCGGCCGCGAGCCGACCCCGGAGGAGCTGGCCGAAAAACTCGCCATGCCCTTGGAGAAAGTGCGCAAGGTGCTGAAGATCGCCAAGGAGCCGATCAGCCTCGAGACGCCGATCGGCGACGAGGAGGATTCCCACCTCGGCGATTTCATCGAGGACAAGAACGCCATCCTGCCGATCGACGCGGCGATCCAGTCGAACCTGCGCGAGACGACGACCCGGGTGCTGGCCTCGCTGACCCCACGCGAAGAGCGGGTGCTCCGCATGCGCTTCGGCATCGGCATGAACACCGACCACACGCTGGAAGAGGTCGGCCAGCAGTTCTCGGTCACCCGCGAACGCATCCGCCAGATCGAGGCCAAGGCGCTCCGGAAATTGAAGCATCCGTCCCGGTCGAGAAAACTCAGGAGTTTTCTCGACAACTAGTCGCGGAAGCCGAGCGCTCGGGGCGAAGCCGGAGCGCGAAGCCCTCGGACTTGATCCGAGGGTCCGCTCGTTTTCGGATAACTAGTAGCGACGCGACACTGCTCGACCGCATCCCCCGACTTGATCGGGGGATCAGCTTCCTGGATAACTAACCACCGGTCATCCCCGACCGCGCACGGGCCAAGAGGCGTGGACGGCCGGAGGCTGGACTGGGATCAAAATCTCGTCGGTTTCGCTATTGAAGCGAGTTAACGTCAAGTTGCGCGCCCTCACTGTCGAGCTCGTCAAACGACATTTGAACTAAGTCCTTCCGAACCGAGCACTGGGCACCATCTCTTTGCAATATCAAATTGTCAGCAAATTCGGCTACACCTTCGCTAGTCCAAACGCGCAGCTTCACGCTACTAACGGATTTACCCTGGGAGTCCTCGACCTTCGCCGGGACCTTGAGCCGCGCAACAATACCCTCCATATCGGGTGTGACTTCGATGCTATGTGCCTTTATGCCACCAAGTGTAACAAGCGTGTTGCGCCACAATCTCGGCCCCAGTATCAACAACGAAATGTCTTCGCATGGTTGACCGAAGTCGCTTTCTGCCTCAGACGAAGCGCTTTCTCCTGCCCAAAGTGTGTCCACGTCTACTATAATCGGCCGGCGATTGGCACTGTCCAGCAAAAGTGTATCTAAGAGTTCCGGTTTGTTGGGCAGCTTAACGCTGTGTGATGGAAATCTTGTGAAATCAGATTGATCCCGATTTCCGGTCGAATCACTAGTCAACCACGTCACCTCCTGATTGCCATCCAACCAGCCCCGTCGCACAAATAGCTCAATCTCTGACCACCAAGCAGGAACCGAAATGATAGCCAAAACAGACTCGCTCACCGAAGTCATTTCAAACCTCTCCGATTCATCGGGTTCACGAGCTGCAAGATCTATGAGCCAGCCCACAACAGGCTCATCAGATTCATCTAGTTCGTCCGTCCCCCCAAGTGCCCCCGAGTCGGCTAAGCCGGCCCCCGGTCCTGTATCCCCAAACGTGGTAATTACCGGCCTCAAACTCCACTTTCGCGTAACGGATGAACTCCGGCGCGCTCCCTCTATTCCAAACACGTCCGACGTCGCAGCCAGTGCGTCGAACACCTCCCCGAAAACCGAGATAGCGCTCTCCCTTGGCAATACTGAATAGCTATATGTGTTAAACTCCCCAATTCGACGAACAAAATTTATAAGGCCGAGGTCTACGGTAATTCCCGTGCTCTTTTCACATGATCTCGGGCCAACGTAGACGCTCCGTATCGCCTCTTTTTCTTTATCATTATTCGCACTACTCAGCAATAATCCTCTTTCTGCGGCGATATCCCAAATTCTAAATAGATTCGCCGAGACATTCTTCTCGTGTTCATACGCCTTCAACGCTCTCACGACTATCTCCTTAGATATTACATCCTCAGCGCTATAGATATCTGAAGCCCGCTCGACAACCTTCAAAGTCTCAAATCCTTTACCGAGTGCCTTGAGCTCTCTGAAAAGGGGTGCTGTAGTTTGAATCTCAGCTTGTCGCTCTTGCTGACTCGGATACAGCGTTTCACAGTCTGCATTAGTTACTACAAATTCCGTCTCTCTAGGAACAACTGTAACACGCGCATCGAGAAATGTTCCAGACGCAGACGAAACCGCCATTACCACATAATCGCTATAATTGCCCCCCGCAAGTGTAACGGGAAAACTTCTGACAATTTCTCCTATTTTTTTCGCATCCTCAGCACCAAATGCATTTATTTCTTTGACGCGATTCTCCAACTGGAAGTCATAATATTCCATCAAAGCAGGCGCGGGATCACCTGTTATTTCTCCGATTGCCAGCATCGTCAGAAAAATTCGAGCCTCCAACGCGACATCAGTCTTTCCTCCAAACATTATTGCTATTATCTCACGGCGGCTGTGATGCGGATAGCGTGCTGACAAATAGTCCACGACACTATTCCTCACACTCGCCATCAGGCTCTTATCGTACAAGCCTCTGAAATACCTAAATATGTTTTCATTTATCCTCGACTCGAGCGTTTCAATCCAGTCATAGTAGTTATTCTTTGTATAATTATAGGTTTTTTCGAGTTCCAATCCAGTCATCTGATCAACAATACTTCCAGTTGCAATACTTTTTACGGGAGAAGGCGGCTTTATTTCAACTTCTATTACCGCGCGACCTCCGCCGAAAGGCACTCCCACAACAGTGGTATCGAATTTCAAAATGTACAAAGCATTACCTTCGAGATCATGACGATCGTCTAGCCGGTTTTCAATTATCCGTTGTCGTACCAGATTCCGATGGGCACTTTTCAAACGAAAATTTTGATCAAAAGACATCGGAAAATCACTCAACTGATCAATAGATTGACCCAATTTGGCAGCTTCAACAGCGCTTAGCTCGCCGTCCCTAGATATTATCGAATCAACACCGCCTTCGCTCGGCTTATTTGCGGCAACGAAAACACTATCAGTCAATGATTTATACAACGACGCCGCATCTCTATTTCCGTCGACGGCCTCTAGTTGGGAATTTAGCCATTCTTCCTCTGCCAACCTTTCATTTATAAGACGCTCCCTCGTATATACTTCCGGACTTTCTACAAAAATTTTGGCCTGCGGTCGCCAAATATACCAATCTAATTCACTCCAACGAGACACTAAACTGTCAAATACACCGATAACCCACAATAAAAACAACAATGCGGGAGCATATATAGCATACCTAACAAAACGCTTGTTGTATAATCTAGATATTTTACCCAATAATTCTGATAAAGATCTAATTTTTATGATATTTGTTGCGTTTGTGTCATTTGACTCGACCATATTTATTCATCCTCTCAAACATTGATAAGGAAGAATTGTGCAGGATGGGCGACCAACCGGTCGGTGATTACAGATAAGAATTTTTCGACATTTCGATGGGCAAATCTTTTTGGAAACTCTAGTATAGTGATTGTAACAATTTTGGCTAGACTGAGCGTTCTGAATAGGCAATATCTCTCTATTTGTGCCGGACGCATACGAAACAGAGAGGGTCAATACAGATACTATGGACACTGACCTGGCCAAGATGTCAACCATGTACTTCATCGAGGACGAATGCCGACGGTGTGAAGTCTTGGCTTCTGCCTTGGTCTCAACCATTGGTGACACCTGGCACCGGGCCGTGCGGAGAATTGCAGTAGCAGGGAGCGCCCCAAGAGGGTGGCCCGTAGATCACGCACCAAAAGTAGGGGGTTTGACATATTGCAGCGTGTTGCCAGCGGTTGTCGGGAGTTAGCGCATCTGTTTGCTGACGACCCTGAAATGGTTCTGTCTCATGGACGGCTGTAGAGGCGAACAGCGCAGAGCCGACGAGGCTTTCCGCCAGTAAGATGATAACTGCGCCAAATAGCATGGACTTCATGACAAGCCACCTGCCAAGTGAACGGTCTAACGGTTGTTGCGGTCAGATAATACAACATTTTGCTGCGACTTGCTACCGAGTTTGTGAGTCAACTCGTCTGCTGTGGGGGCGTAGGTTAAGGTTGCATCCCAGATGCTGTTGAGCGCGTCGTTCTGCCTTAGCAAACTATTCGAGCTCGGCGCCTGGCTGACCACCTAAGTCGTATTTGAATCTCTAGATGAGAAGCAATACTCCTAGACGCTCCCTTGACACCTCTCCATCACAGGACTAAAATCCTAGATATCTCCGCTCACCGAGGGGCGCGCTCATGAGGCGTCATCTGCGTGGGGCGGGGTGCGGCGCCCGCGGCGCGCCCCGGCAACGGGGCGACGGCATCGGGGGAGACCCCGGGCCGGAGAGGATGACGGTCCGAACGTCCCCGGGAGGCCTTCGCCAGTAGCCCGCCGGCACACCCATGCTCCGGAAAACGTGGGCACCACGTTTCCGACAAGAGTATGGGCACTTGTGATCCTTGAGCGAAGCCGTGCCGGCTTTCGCTCGGGGGCCGGCTGTGAGATTTAGCTCACCTTAAGGGCGGTCGGGCGCGCCTTCGGCTCCCCCGCGACCAAGCGGGACCCGCCGGCGGCGCGTCGGGCCGGACCCGGCAACCCGGGTCCCGTCCTTCGGCCGCGCCGGAGCGTGAAAACGAAGCGCCCAAAATCGTCGCGGCGGACGCCGGCAAGACGCCCCATAGAGACTAACTCGGCATGGCGTTTACCCGACGCCCGCCACCCCTCATCTCGCAAGAGGCGAGGAGGGCTGAAAGCCCGACCGGGATTGGGAAGAATCCCATGAGGGAACTGACCAGAGGGACGTGGGACGCAAGCGATCCACCCGGGCGGACAGCCGCCGCGGGGCGTTTTGGTGTGGGCGCGTGGGTCGCGCGCGGGCTTCGAGAGCCGCTCGAAGCACTTCGGCATGAGGCTGGGGTCGGCGCCTGATCTTACCCGGCGGCGATCAGTTCCGCGCTGACCGGACCGCGCGGGGCAATCGTGCGGGTGACCGACTCGTCGACGCCGAGGTCGCGCAGGATCGCCAGGATGCAGGCCTGCAACCAGTCGGGGTGATCGGCCCAGCCGCAGCCGCGGGCCATGTCCATCAGTTCGCGCACCTGCGCGGTGCGTTCCGGCCGCGTGCGTCGCCCGCCGGCGCGCAGGTCGTCGGAAAAGGCCGCCGTCAGCGCCCGCACCACCGGCCGCCGGTGCTGCGGCGCGAGCACCACGTCGAGGGATTCCAGCGCCAGGCCGGTGTCGCCGGCGATCCGGCCGGTGAGCACGCCGCGCACCCGGGCGACCAGCGCCTTGTCGTGGGCCAGGCTAAGGATCTCCAACAACGCCGACCCGGCTTCGCGGGCCTCGGCCCTGAGCGCCCGCCGGAGCCGCTCGGCCGAAGGCGGCGCTGTCTCACCGAGGGTAGCGATCGTCGCCATCCAGGTGCGCGCCCGGTCGATATGGCCGATCTTCTCGCGCACCAGTTGATCGAACAGGTCGCGATGGCGCTCGTCCAAGGCCTCATCGGCGGCGTTGAGGACGCGCACCAATTCCCACGCCGGCCCGGCACCGCTGGCGAGCTCCGCGGCAACCTGGTCGCGCATCGCCGGCCCGGCGGTACGGCGACAGGCGCGCAGCAGGCGAGCGCGATCGGCGGTCGCCATCGGCCGGGCCAGCAGTTCGGACATCTGCTCGTCGCCAAGCGCGGCAACGGCGGCGCCGGCGGCATCGCGGACCACCCGCTCCCGATCGGCGAGCAGCACGGCCAGTAGATCGATCGATGGTGTCCGCCCCGCCTCGGCGATCGCTGTGGCGGCGTCCCGGCGCTTCACCGGACTGGTGGCCTCGGCCAGCGTCGCCAGCCGTGTCGCGGCCGCGCCGTTGCCGGACTCGTGGCGAAGTGCGGCCCCCAGGGCCGCGGCGCGTAGACGCGAGTCGGCGTGATCGAAGAACGGAGCGATCGCCGCCCCGATGGTCTCGCGACGGAGCCGTCCGAGAGCGCGTAGCGCAACCAGGACATGATCGGGCGAACCGTCGGCAAGGCAAGCGTCGGCGACCTTGCGGGCGCGGTCGGGATTGCGGCGGACCAACCTGTCGAGCGCGACGCAACGGACGGCGACTGACGGATGGCTGACCGCGACGTTCAGCACCGCCTCGCCGGTGGCGTCGTCCATGGCGTCGGCGTAGCGCAACGCGATGTCAACATCGCGGGGATCGTCGGAGGCGCCGAGGGCGAGAACCGCCTCGC
Source organism: Bauldia sp. (assembly GCF_965232525.1). Lineage (GTDB taxonomy): Bacteria > Pseudomonadota > Alphaproteobacteria > Rhizobiales > Kaistiaceae > Bauldia. The sequence goes on from NZ_OZ246980.1 coordinate 4,285,867, forward strand.
GGGTCACCGGCTCATTGAGGTCGACTTCGTCACCATCCAGCGCGCGGCGACGGGCCGCCGTCATCACCGCGGCGCGGTAGCGGTGGTAGACGACCCAGGCGGCACCGGACCACAGGATGCAGACGATCAGCGTCACCACGACGATATCGACGACCGACGATCCCGGCACCGCGTTGATGGCGAGGATCAGTATCGCCGTGAGCCCCAGCGCGATCGGCACGCCAGCGCCTTCCACCCCGACCTGGGCGGCGAGACGCTGTTGCAGCGGCAACGCCTTGAAGGTGGCGTTGACCGAGGTGCGGGTGGCCACGTCGGCGAGCGTGATGTCGGAAATCCGCGCCACGGCGACGAGCAGAAAGAACAGGGTCGCCTCCGGTCCGGAGACCAGCGCCACCACCAGCGCCGCGACGACCAGGCCTGAGACGACCACAGGATTGGCGGCCAGCCCGAACCGGAGTCCATAGCGCGACATCAGGAACCCGCCGATCAGGGCAAGAGCGACAAGGTCGACGAGGTTGAGGACGCCGGTATACTCGCCAAAGAAAGCGGCGAGTTCCTGAGTGCCAGTGAAACGGGCGGCGGCTCGATTGTAGAGAAGATACTCGACCAGTTGCGTGCCCATCGCCGACAGCACTTGGTAGACGAACACCGCGCCAACCAGCGGGATGCCGAGGATGCGCCGCAGCGAGCGATGATGGTCGCGATCGGCGTGGTGCGCCTCCGGCGGCGGCGCGAACGGATGGGCGACAAAGGGCGCGGTCCCGGCCATCAATGCGACCATGACCGCCGCCGCCACCGAGGCTGCCACGAGCAGGTCCTGCGCGTGCCCAACCAGGACGATGACGCCAGCGGCGACGAAGCCGCCGACCATGAACCCCGCAACGAAGCCGGCGACAACGCGCGGGAAGATCCGCTTGATCGCCTGGACGTCGAACACCCGGCCGATCTGGGCACCGATGAAGACGAAGCCAAGTTGCAGGTGCAGCGCAAACAACACCAGGACCGCAAACGCGGCGGCATCGACCTCGACCAGTTCAACCAGCACCCAACAGACGAAAACGAGCACCGCTACCAGTCCGGTTGTCGCTATCGCCAGCGTGAACAGGCCGGTACGGACCTGAAGGCGGGTGAGCCCGAACGACACCGCCACGCCGAGCGCGGCGACGGCGAGATAAACAAAAGGCAGACGCTCCGCCCCAAAGACGTGAAGGAAGACGGCATTCCCCGGAACAATCATGAAAGCCAGCGTCAGCCCGAGGGCGACAGCCTGACTGACGATGAGGAAAGCCACGGGGTTCAGAACCCTGCCCTCACTCAAGGGGTGCGGACGGCATGTTCCGCGACGCACGCAACATCCGGGTCAGCATCACCAGAAGCGCAGCCATCACCTCCGGCTGTTCATGCATAACATCGCGGAACGGCTGGTGGCCGATCCGGAAAAGCAGGCTCGATTCGAGGGCGGTGACCGTCGCGGCACGCGGGGCCGGATCAAGAATAGCAAGTTCGCCGAAGGCGGCACCGGGTTCCAGGATCGAGATTTCGACCCCGCCGATGTCGATCTGTACCCGGCCGTCGACCAGGACGAACATCCAGTCTTCCATCGCGCCTTCGCGGATGATCTCTTCGCCTGGCTCGAAGGTCACTTCTTCAACGATCTGGGCGATCTCTGCCAGCGTGTGTTCGTAAAGTTCAGCGAAGATCGGCACACGATGGAGCGCCGCCACACGTTCGATCAGCAGCACGTCTCACCCCCAAGCCCGCCGCCTTCTTGCCGACGGTTCGCGCGTTGGCCCCGTCGGCCATGCAATCTAGCACGTTAACCCAGCACGCGACGGGCATCGCGCATTAACCAAAGCCGACGGAGCGATGCTATCGTCCGGCCGAAGACCAGCAAAGGGAGGCATGGCTCAGGTGGCTCCGCGTCATTTTGTGCTGATACACGGCATCTGGCACGGCGGCTGGTGTTGGGACCGAGTCGCCCCGATCCTGCGCGAGCGCGGCCATGCGGTGACCGCGCTGACCCAGACCGGCCTTGGCGAGCGGTCTCATCTCCTGTCGACGGAGATCACCGTAGATACCTTCGTCGCCGATCTGGTCAACACGCTGGTCTGGCGCGACCTCCACGACGTGGTGGTGGTCGGCCACAGCTTCGGTGGGATCACCGTCACCGGGGCCGCAGACGCTGTACCGGAGCGAATCGCCAAACTGATCTACCTCGACGCGGCGATCGTCGAGGACAGCGAAACCTGGTTCGGCCTTCTGCCCGAGGACATCGCCGCGGATCGTCTGAGGCAGGGTGAGGAGTCGAGCGGTGGCCTTAGCCTGCCGGTCGCGCCGGTCGAAAGCTTCGGTGTGACTGCTCCGGACGACAAGGCCTTCCTGGAAGGGTGTCTGATGCCGCACCCGCTTGGAACGTTCACGACGCCGGTGAAACTGAACAATCCGGTCGGCAACGGCTTGCCGGTCGCTTATATCGCCTGCACCGCCCCGCCCTACCCGCCGGCCAAGGGCGCCCACGAACGTGCACGGGCCAAGGGCTGGCCGATGCACGAACTCGCCACCGGTCACGACGCTATGGTGCTGGCGCCACAGGACACCGCCAACCTGATCGAGCGGCTGGGAGGGTAGTCAACGTGTCCGTCACTCAGGAGGCGAGCCACACGAACAAGAAGGCAGTCTTCACTATCAAACATACAACTTTTGCTTTTAGCCTTGATCCCGCTTCAGCTTTTATGAGACCGTATAGGTTCGAGCCGTTTATTGCTGCCTGACAAGTGTCTCACCGACCATCTTCAATCAAACTCGGATACCGGCAATTGCCCGCAGGGTCTGATCTTCCCTCCCGATTGCGATGTATTGACAAAGCTTGCCTAAAACTGACGAACCCCAAGGCCCCGAAGCGCCACCGGTAACATCATGCACCCGACACACCTGAGCCACCCGCGCGCCATAACGCCGATTTCCGACGCCATCCACGACCGGTTCGAGATCACACTGTTTGAGCGTGAATTCATCGACAGCGCCTACTTCCAGCGCCTTCACTTCGTCCTACAGAACTCTACGGCATACGTCGCTTTTCCGTCCAACAAGAACACGCGATTCCCCCACTCCGTCGGTGTCGCGCATGTCGTGGGCGAGATGTTCGGCAACGCATTGTCCAATGCCACCTACAGCGATTTGGACGCATTCTTCAAAAAGTGCGCTGACTTCCTAGAGCACATAATCGCGATTATCTGGCCGGCCACCAAGGATCATAGCTACCGGCATTTGATATACCAGGACCTATCGGCGGCCCACCTCTCGACCATTTCCGGTCTTTCCAAGTTCCTTCACACACCGATTTTTCCTGAGAAGGACAATCCTCGCATTCATACCGAAAGGGCTTACGGCTCCCTTGGCCAATTCTCGGCAACGTTCATCGCCGACACGCTTTGGCAAGCGCTTCGGTTCTATGGCCTAATGCACGACATCGGTCATCTGCCAATGAGCCATGCGTTCGAGGCTGCCCTCGATGACATACCCAACTTAATGCGAGCATACAAACAAGATAAGACCGATATTCAGCATTTTGATTATCTACGCTCAAAACGATTTAGGGAATTCTCGGGATTTTCTTCACATAAGACCATTGATGAATATTCTGAATTCTTTTCGCGTATTATTAGCTGCCCGTCCAATGCGCTAGAGAGCTCGGTATTTGGTAAAGATTTCCACGAAGTTAGAAGTATTTCTGTCTTCAATCGTTTCATTTCTGAATATCAATCAACCTTCTTAGAGAACGGTATCCCAGATTATGCAAAATTGATCCACCACCTCACTCTCTCGTTTGTTTTGGCTACTGCGATACAAGATGAATCGCACCGATTTTATTTTTTAAATTCGATTCATTCATTGATAGATAGTGAGGCTGTGGATGCAGATCGTTTAGACTATACTTTGCGCGATGGAAACGAGTCGGGATCTCATCTCGGTCAATTTGACCTAATTCGAGTCTACTCGAATTCGGTACTAATCAATAACAAGAATCCGAACAAAGAGCGCAACGGCAATCGCTTCTCGTTTGCGTATTATATTCGTGCCGTTTCTGGAATAGAGCAGTTTTTTGAACAAAGGTATCAGATATATAAGTATATCATATATCATCGAACATCCTCGAGATCGAACCGATGCCTGGAATACCTTCTTTCGCAAATACTTAACTATTGCTTTTCATACGGTAGCTCAGGGATAAGGGCTGCCTTAGATGAATATAGTTACATTGAAACCGACGAGATGTCACAGAAAATAACCAACCTGCTGCCTTCGGAACCAGAATGCTTGATCCGTCTTGATGATTCGAATCTACGAACACTTCTATTTCGGGTGAAGCATTTGGCAGAGGAGCGCCTCAGAGAGCTTGAAGACGAGCAAGAACTCGGCGGAGAAGTGCAGCCCGAGTATTTTGTTGCCGCGGAAATCGTCAATCTTTGCAATATTGTTGTTCTCCGGGAATTTCAGCACGTACACAACCCGTTTAAGCGCATCTCATTTGGCCAACGAGCGGCTGAGATCATAGGTGTGGAACGATCGGGCGACGAGCTGCAGCAATTCTTATCCTACGCTCTGGACAACGCCACTGGCGTCTTGGATTACATCAGAAGGAGCCTTTATAAGAAGATGAAGAATGGGCAGATCCCGTCGATATCGGTTTTGATTAATATCCAAAAGCCCAGGTGTTATATCAACGACGAGCAGCAAGGAAAACGCCTATATCATAACCGTCTGTTTGTTGTTCGCGAGAACGGCGCCTTCGATTCAATCGACAATCAATCACTCTTCCTAAAAAATATGTATCATAGGGAGGGAGAGCGGAAAGCTGAGATATATATAGTATCAGAAAACATAAAGAATAACGCCGCCCTGAAATCTTTCATCACGGTAAGAATTGATTCCATCATCCGGTCATTGTGGAGACATTGGAAGGGGACGGCCAACAATGGAGTTCAACTCGCCGATCCAACGGCGGAAGCGGTAGACGCTCAACCCCGGCAGATGTAGTCGACGAAGGCACGGGCGTCGAAGCGCGAGTCGAGCATGCCATAGGCGATTGGCCGCGGCTTGGAGAGCCGGGTCTCGATGAAGGCGTCGGCGAGTGCGACCGCCGCGGCGGCGCGCAGCACGTTGAGGGTCGATTTGGCCGACGTCCCAAGGGTATCTTCGATGCCGGCGAGGACGGTCTCCAGCGGCTCCGGCGATCGTCGCGGAAGCTGCATGATCTCCAGACACAGGGTGTTGCCGGTTCCCGCCCAGATCGCCTGGACCGGTGCGTCGCGATGGAGCCGCGGCAGCCGGCTTTCCTCGACATAGCCGTCACCGCCGATGCACTCCATCGCCTCAGCGATCAACGGAGACGCGATCTTGGCGGTCCAGTACTTCACCGCGGGCGTGATAGCCGGGCGAAGGCCGCCTCGCCCGGATCGTTGTCGGCCCGTCGGCATCACAGGGCCGCAACACCGGCGGGCGGGCGTTAACGAGACGGGCGAGTTCCAGCGTCACGGCCGAACCCCAGATCTCGCAATCGGCGGCGAGCTGATCGATCACCGACGGGGGAGCGCCCTCGACCAGCGCTATCAGGACCGGATCGGACGACAACAGGTTGACGCCCGCCAAAGGCGGTGTCCGGTTGGCCGGTTCAGGCCGATCGACAGCCGAAGGTCACGAAACCAGCCCTACCCCAACGAGCGGCACCGGAAGCACCACACACGGACGTTATGATCACCGTATCCGCCGCGGCTTGCCCGGCGGCGCGACTCTCCCTATAGCTTCGTTTTTGATGAACGTGCCCCCGCCCTCGCCGTCGATCACGCTTCCGAGCCGGCATCTATTGGGAATCGAGGGGATGAAGCCGACCGAGATTGTCGGCGTTCTCGATCTTGCCGAAGAAGCGATCGCCATCAGCCGGCAGATCGAGAAGAAAAAGACGGTCCTGCGCGGCCGGACTCAGATCAATCTGTTCTTCGAGGCCTCGACCCGGACCCAGTCCTCGTTCGAACTGGCAGGCAAACGGCTCGGCGCCGACGTCATGAACATGGCGGTCGGCAATTCTGCCGTGAAGAAGGGCGAAACGGTCATCGACACGGCGATGACCTTGAACGCCATGCGGCCGGACATCCTGGTGGTGCGTCATCACGCCGCCGGGGCGGTGGAGCTCCTGGCCCAGAAGGTGTCATGCTCGGTGATCAATGCCGGCGACGGGGTCCACGAGCATCCGACCCAAGCGCTGCTCGACGCGCTGACCATCCGTCGCCACAAGGGCACGATCGAGGGCCTCACGGTGGCGATCTGCGGCGATATCGCCCACAGCCGGGTCGCGCGATCCAACATCCAACTTCTCAACATTCTCGGCGCTCGGGTGCGGGTGGTCGGCCCGTCGACGCTGCTGCCGACGGGAATCGAGCGGATGGGCGTGGAGGTGTTCACCGATATGCGGTCTGGCCTCGCCGACGCGGACATTGTGATGATGCTGCGCCTGCAGCGCGAACGAATGGCCGGCAGCTTCGTGCCGTCGGTACGGGAGTATTTCCACTATTTCGGCCTCGATGAAGCCAAGCTCGCCTACGCCAAGCCGGACGCGCTCGTGATGCATCCGGGGCCGATGAACCGCGGCGTGGAAATCGATTCCGCTGTCGCCGACGGCAAGCGCAGCCTGATCGGCGAGCAGGTCGAGATGGGCGTCGCGGTGCGTATGGCGGTGCTTGAGGCACTCGCCGCCCACCTGCCGAACGAATAGGGCGCACCCCATGCCGACGACACCCATAGGCCGGTTCCGGGACGACCGGCCAGTGGTCTTCGAGAATGCGCGGGTGATCGATCCGTCGCGCGACCTCGATACACCCGGCGTGGTGATCGTCGCCGACCGTCGGATCATTGCCGCCGGGCCGGATGGCGGCAGCGGACGCCCGGCCGACGCCGAGGTGATCGACTGCCGCGGCGCCATCGTCGCGCCCGGGCTGGTCGACATGCGGGTGTTTGTCGGCGAGCCGGGGGCCGAGTATCGCGAGACCTTTGCCTCGGCCGGCCGCGCAGCCGCCGCTGGCGGGGTCACCACCCTTGTCACTATGCCCGACACTGATCCGGTGATCGACGACGTCGCCCTGGTCGATTTCATCGCCCGCCGCGCCCGTGACGAAACCGCGATCCGGGTTCATCCGATGGCCGCGCTCACCAAGGGCCTCCGCGGCGAGGAAATGACCGAATTCAGACTCCTCGGCGAGGCCGGTGCGGTCGCCTTCACCGACGGCCGCAACACGGTGATGAATGCCGCGATCATGCGCCGAGCGCTGACCTATGGTCGCGACTTCGGTGCCCTCATCGTCCACCACACCGCCGATCCCAATCTCGTCGGCAATGGGGTGATGAACGAAGGCGAAACCGCAACCCGGCTTGGCCTCGCAGGAATTCCCAAGGAAGCCGAGATCATTGTACTCGAACGAGATATCCGGCTCGCCGCGCTGACCGGCGGGCGGTATCACGCGGCACAGGTGTCGTGCGCGGAGTCGCTCGACATCATCCGCGCCGCCAAGGCCCGTGGTCTCGATGTGACCTGTGGCGCCTCGGTCAACAACCTCACTCTCAACGAGAACGACATTGGTCCGTACCGGACGTTCTTTCGACTTTCGCCGCCGCTCAGAACGGATATGGACCGCCAGGCGATGGCCGCCGGACTCGGCGACGGCACCATCGACGTCGTGGTCTCGAACCACGACCCGCAGGACGTCGACACCAAGCGCCATCCCTTCGCCGAAGCCGCCGACGGCGCGGTTGGGCTGGAGACGCTGCTGCCGGCGGCGCTCCGGCTCATCCATGACGGCACGGTTTCGATGCTGACGCTGTTCCGGGCGCTGGCGACCAAGCCGGCCGAACGGCTGGGGCTGGAGGTCGGGCGCCTGGCACCTGGCGCGCCGGCCGATCTCATCGTGGTCGATCCCGATCGACCGTGGGTGCTCGACCCGGAGACACTACGCTCGCGGTCGAAGAACACGCCGTTCGCTGATGCCCGGTTTTCCGGACGGGTCCTTCGCACCCTCGTTGCCGGCCAGACGGTGTATGAACGCGAAGCTGAGGCTATTCCCTGATTCTCACCTTCGGACAGGTTGGATTCCGGTTTTCCCCATCCTGACAGCGGAATGAGCCTGGCACATGTTGCCGGCCGAAGCGGCTCCGCTTACCCTTGCAATCGATTCAACCAGAACGCGGTCTGATCGGCCATGCCAACCAGCCTGAGCATTCTCGGTGCGCTCGCCCTCGGCTATCTGCTCGGGTCGATTCCATTCGGCCTGATCCTCACCCGACTCGCCGGGCTCGGCGACCTGAGGGCGATCGGGTCCGGTAATATCGGCGCCACCAATGTGCTTCGGACCGGCCGTAAGGACATCGCTGCAGCGACGCTGGTCGCCGACTGCCTCAAGGGCACTGTGGCGGTGCTGGTTGCCGGTGCGCTGTTCGGCTCCGATGGCGCAATGGTTGCCGGCCTCGGCGCCTTTGTCGGCCACATCTTCCCGGTCTGGCTCAAGTTCAAAGGCGGCAAAGCCGTCGCCACTTACATCGGCGTCCTGCTCGGCCTCGCATGGCCCGCCGCACTCATCTTCGTCGTGGTCTGGCTCGCGATGGCGTTCGCTTTCCGCATCTCGTCGCTGAGCGCCCTGACCGCCAGCCTGATCACGCCACCGGTGCTCATCTTCCTTCTTGGGGAGCCCCGGGTTGGTGGCTTGTTCGTCGTGTTGACGGCGATCGTTTGGTGGCGTCACGCTGACAACATCAAACGGTTGATCGCTGGTACGGAGAGCCGCATCGGCGCCCAGTCATGACGGACCCGCCAGCGGGCCGGCCAACAATCGTCCTCGACGATGCCCAACAGCTGGCGTGGCTGCGCCTGATCCGCAGCGAGAACATCGGTCCGATCACCTTTCGCCGACTGATCAACCATTTCGGCAGTGGCACCGCGGCGATCGAGGCCGTGCCGACGATGGCCGAGCGCGGTGGACGGCGAATCCGGCTCTGTCCGGTCGACGACGCCGAACGGGAGATCGACGCCCTCGGCCAGCTCGGTGGCCGGTTTGTCGCCGTCGGCGAATTCGGCTATCCGCCCTGGCTCCGCCACATCGCCGACGCACCGCCGCTGCTGGCGGTCCGCGGCGCGCTTGACTGTCTCGCCCGGCCCGCGGTGGCGATCGTTGGGTCGCGCAACGCCTCGGTGGCAGGGCGTAAGTTCGCCGGCCAAATCGCCACCGGTCTGGGCAGTGCCGACTATGCGGTGGTCTCCGGTCTTGCCCGAGGCATCGATGCCGCAGCCCACACGGCGGCCCTCCAGACCGGTACGGTGGCGGTGCTGGCAGGTGGAATGGACAGAATCTATCCGCCCGATAATGTCGATCTCGCCGAGGCGATCATCGCCCAAGGCGGCGCGCAGATCACCGAGATGCCGTTTGGCTGGGTGCCGCGCGGCCGCGACTTTCCCCGGCGCAACCGGATCGTCTCCGGCGTGGCGCTCGGCGTGGTCGTGGTCGAGGCGGCGACCCGGTCCGGCTCCCTCATCACCGCCCGGCTAGCGGGCGAGCAGGGCCGGCTGGTGTTCGCTGTTCCGGGCTCGCCGCTCGATCCCCGGGCAGCGGGCAGCAACCGCCTGATCAAGGACGGGGCGCATATGGTGACCGAAGTCGCTGACGTAACTGCCGAGCTCGCGCCGATGCTGGATCGCCCACCGCCAGAACCGACCGAGATGGGAGAGCCCGGCAAGACCGGCCCCGGCCCCGACGATGTCGTCGACGACGATCGCTCGGCCGTTCTTTCGGCCCTCAGTCCTTCGCCGATCGAGATCGACGAGATCATCCGGTTCACCGGCCTCACCCCCGGTGTCGTCCTGCTCGTTCTGCTTGAACTTGAACTCGCAGGTCGGTTGGAGCGCCACGGTGGCCAGCGTGTATCACTGATTCCATGACGTAACCACGGCCGGTTCGGACGTACTGGGTAGCCGCCGCGTCCGTCTCTTATTGATAGTTTGCTGCGGCCGGAGCCGCCGCCAGTATCAGCCCGATGGTTTCGCCGGGCTGCCGCGTTCCTTGGCCGTAGCGCCCGCGTCGTCCTCGACCATACGCAGGAGAAATGCGAGGAAACCGAGCCCGGACTCGGTCGCTAACCCGCCCAGTTCGCGCGCCATGTTTTCGATGTAACGCGCCGTCTCGGCGGGATCGGAGAGGTTTACGGTGTTGTCGTTGGAGCCGTTCTGACCGGAGTGGGCCGCGGATCGTGTCGCCATTTGATCTTATGCCACATACAATTAAAGGTTGTTCTTCATATCTATTGTACCTTTAACGAGTGTAATTGTGCAAGCCGCAACCTGAGCATGTTTTGAGCCGGGCGATGAATAGCCCCCGGACATCAAGACGTGCGTCAGAACGCTGGGCCGGCTCTTCGCTTGGCCGAGATCGTGCGTCTTAAGCCGGCACGACCTCGGCGTGGGCGGCCACCCGCTCCTGGCGGGCCGCCCCGGCGAAGAAGATGCGGTAAAGGACCGGTGCGGCCACCAGGGTCAGGATCGTCGCAAAGGCGAGTCCGCCCATGATCGTAACCGCCATGCTTTCGAAGAACGCGTCTCCGAGCAGCGGTGCCATCCCGAGGATCGTCGTACCGGCGGCGAGCAGGACCGGACGGAAGCGCGACGTACACGCGGTGACGATCGCATCCGTCAGGGCTTTACCGTCGGCGCGTTCCAGATCGATCTCCTCGACCAGAACGATACCGTTCTTGATCAGCATGCCCGATAAGCTCAGCAGTCCGAGCAGAGCCGTGAAGGTGAACGGCAAGCCGGTCAGCAACAGTGCGATGGCGACACCGTTGACCGCCATCGGCACCAGAAGCCAGATGATGAAGGTCTGCCGCAGCGCGCCGAATAAAAAGACCGAAATCAGCACCATCACGATCAAGCTAAGCGGGAGTTGCATCGCCAGACTGGACTGAGCTTCCGTCGAACTCTCGAACTCGCCACCCCACTCCATCGCATAGCCGAGCGGCAGCGGGATCGCCTCGACTGCCGCGCGAACCTCGCCATGGACCGTCGCCGCGGTCAGATCGGGCGGGATGTCGGCGCTGATGGTAATCGTCGCCACCCGGTCGCGCCGGTGGAGCAGCGTATCCTGCACCTCGACGGCCATGCCTTCGATCACCTGATCGAGGGGCACGACCTTGTTCTCCGAAGTGGAGTAAGCCGGATAATTGATCGGGTCGGTCTCGTTGCGGTCGTCCGGGCGGACGATGATCGGGATCAGCCGCTCGCCGTCGCGGTAAACACCGGCCGAAATGCCATCGGTCGCGAACTGCAGCGTTGAGGCGATGGCCTCGCGAGTGATTCCGGCCGTCTGGGCACGTTCGGTCGCATAGACGGGCACCATCACGAGTTCCGGTTCGCGCCAGTTGGTGCGCAGATGAAGGACGTTGTCCGAGGCGGCGCTCATCGCCGCCATGGCGTCGTCGGCAAGCGATCGCAACACGACCGGATCCGGTCCACTGAACCGTACCCCGATCGGCCCGCCGCCACCGGGGCCGAAGACGAGGCGCTCCGTCCGGAACTCGCCATCGGGCAGTGCAGTGGCGGCGAAGGCGTCGAGGTCCGCGCGAAGCGCCGGGATTTCGTCGATCGTCTCGGTTCGGATGATCAGATGACCGTAGCTCGGGTTCGGTTCCTGCGGCGCGTAGGTCAGCATGAACCGGGTGGCGCCCTGACCGGCAAAGGTGGTGACCGAGACAACCTCCGGCCGCTCGGCCAGCCAGTCTTCGACGATGGCGAGATCGTCCGTGGTGCGGTCGATGTCGCTTCCCTGCGGCAACTGATAATGGACGAAGAAGATCGGGGTGTTGGAGTCCGGGAAGAACTGCTGGCGGATCTGGGTGAAGCCGGCGTAACAGGCGACGGTTATCGCCACGAGGCCGATTACGACGAGCCAACGGGCCCGCAGCGCGCCGCGCAGCATACCGCCGTAGAGGCGGAACATGCGGCCGCCATAGACGTCGGTTTCCGCCTCGCTGTTTCCGCGCTTGAACAAGTAGTGGCCGAGCAGCGGGGTCACGGTGATCGCCAGTATCCAGCTGAGCAGGAGCGAGATGCCGATCACGGCGAACAGCGAGAACAGAAACTCGCCAGTGTCATCGGGACTGAGGCCAATGCCGGCAAACGCCATGATGCCGATGACCGTCGCGCCGAGCAGCGGTATCTGGGTCCGCTTGCTGACTTCCTCGGCCGCGTCGCCGGCTCTTCGCCCGCGCAGCATCTGGGTCTGCATCCCTTCGGCGACGACGATGGCGTTGTCGACCAGCATGCCCATGGCGATGATCAGGGCCCCGAGCGAAATGCGCTCCATCTCGATCGAGAAGACCGCCATGAAGAAGAAGGTGCCGATGACCGTCAGCAGGAGGGTCGGCCCAACGACCAACGCGGCGCGCCATCCCATGAAGATCGCGAGGACGGCAACGACGATGGTGACCGACATGGCGAGATTGATGAGGAAATCGTTGCTCGCCTCGTCGACAACGATGTGCTGCTGATAGATCGGGTTGAGTTCGACGCCGAGCGGAATCTCGCTCTCCAGCGCCGCCAGGCGTGCATCGACACGATTGCCCACGTCGACGATGTTCTCGGTCGACAGACCGGCGACCGCGAGGGTGAAGGCTTCGGCGCCATCGTGGCGGATGACCTGTGACGGGTGGTCCTGACGGCCCCGGTAAACGGTCGAGAAGTCGGACAGGTTGACGACTTCGCCGCCAATCCCGACCGAGAGGCCCGCAATGGCGCCCACGCTGTCGGAACCCTCCGGTGCCTGCAACACGGTTCGCGCCCCGTCGCGGTCGAGATGACCGGAACTCACCACCGAGTTGGCGTTGGCGATCGCGTCGATCACCGCCGAAACCGGCAGGTTCTGGTTGTAGGCGAGCGACATCGAGGGTTCGACGAAGATCGCCTCCTCCGGCAGGCCTGCGATCTGAACGTCGGCGACACCGTCGACGGTCAGCAGTTCGCGCCTCAGGAAGGTCGCGATTTCGTGGCGTTCCGCATCGGTAAAGCCGTCCGCGGTCACGGCATAGAAGATGCCGAAAACATCGCCGAAGCCGTCATTGACGAACGGGACGCCGACACCGTCCGGCAGCGACCGGGCGGCGTCGCTCACCTTGGCCCGCAGGTCGGTCCAAATCCCCGGCAGCTCGGCGCCGTCATAGGTGGATTTGATCTCGACGTCGATCCGCGACAGACCGGGCTGGTTACGCGAAGTGATGGTGTCGACCTCACCCATCTGCTGGATCGCCGACTCCAGCGGCTCGGACACTTCGGTCGCCACCTGCGCCGCCGAGGCACCCGGATACTGGGTGATGACCACGGCCTGCTTGATGGTGAAGGCCGGGTCTTCGAGACGGCCGACGCTGAGGAAGCCCCATAGCCCGCCCAGAAGACAACTCAGGATCAGCACCCATGTCAGCAGCGGGCGCTCAATGGAAGACCGCGCGATCGACATCGTTGCGATTCCCGTTTCCTAGAAGCCGTTGAAGCGACGGACCGCGAGCCCGTCGGCGAGCCGCGCCGCGCCGGCGGCGACGATTTCGGTGCCGGGCTCGACCCCGCCGGCGAGGACGAAATCGCCCTTCGGATCGGCCGCCAGTTCGACCGGAACCTTGCGCACCACCCCGGTTTCCGCCCCCGGCGGTTCGAAGACGAGGACATGGGTCGAGCGGTCGGAGCCGATCGCGACCGCCGTCGTGGGCACCGTGATGCGCTCGCCCGGGCCCGTCCGCTTGGCGATCACCGATACCGACGCGCCGGGTAGCAGGTTCATCCCGTCCGGCGGCTCCATCCCGAGGGTGATCGAGTAGGTCTGGCCGACGTTGGACGCCTCGGCGTTGAACTCGCGAACCGAGAGCGGATACCGCTCGTCGCTGTCCGGAAACACCGCGTAGATCTCCACCTGCTCCTCCTCCTGGGCCTGCCGGAACAGAACTTCCGGGATGTCGATCTCGACGCGGATTTCCGACATGTCGTGGATGCGGACGACCGGCGTGCCGGCGGCGATGGTGGTGAAGTTGGCAACACTCCGCCCGGCGATCAGGGCATCGAACGGCGCCGTCAGCGTCGCATCCTCCAGGGCATTCTCCGCATCGCGCAGGGCAAGTGCGGCGAGCCCGGCGGCGGTTTCGGCGTCGTCGATGATCGCCTGCGCCACCCGCGTCGCGCCGAGGGTCTGCTGGCGCTCCATGGTCCGCTGCGCCTGCTCCAGCTGGAGCTTTGCCTGGTCGCGGCGTAACGTGAAGGTCTCCTGATCGAGCCGGGCGATCAGCCCGCCCTCCGGCACGCGGGTGCCTTCGACGACGGGCAGCTCGACAATCTGGCCACCGACCTGGAAAGCCAGGTCGACGGTCTGTCGAGCCACCACCTGGCCGAAGAATTCGCGTTCGATCCCGTTGGCCTCAGGCTCCAGGGTCATCAGCTTGACGGGACGGAGGGCCTCGTCGGCGGTGGCCGGCAGACCGGCCACAAGCAGGGCGACGACGGCAAGTGCGGCTCGGGTTGACATGCCTTCGATCTCCTAAACGTCGGTGAAGTTCTGCCGCGCCTTGTCCATCAACACGGCGAGCGCCTCGGCGTCCTCCGGCGAAAGGCCGGTGACGTCGTAGAAGGCTTTGGTAGCGGCGGCGAAGAGTTCGGCCTGAAGCGACCGGCCCTTCTTGGTGAGAACAATGAGCGAGGCGCGCCGGTCTTCCGGATCCGGCTCGCGCTTGATCAGGCCCTTGTCGGTGAGACCGTCGAGCAACGGTGTCATCGCCGACGGCAGGCTCTGCATTTTTTTGGCGATATGCCCGATCCGGACCGGGCCGATCATACAGGCGAGCGCGTGGCGCTCCTGACGGGTGATGTCGAACCCGTCGACGAATTCGGGCTCCAAACGCTCGAACCGACGGTGGATCTCGTAAATGCCCATCAGCACCCTGAGTTCGGGCGTAAAGGTGTTCGACTGGTCTTCGGCCATGAGCTCCGCTCGCAATGGACGGCTGCCGGTGAGCCGTTGTCGGTGCATATATCTCATCACCTGAATATTTCAATATGCGAAATATATATTTTGTGAAATTGTCACAAAAGGCGACCGCAGCGCCGGTACGGGGCGCGCGCCGTCAGGGAAAAACCGGGGCGAGGGAGCGCGTCGGATGGGTCGCGGCACCGCCCGATTTGACAGGGTGTTCGGTTTTTTGGATGGTCCGGCGGCTCTGAACGACTGACCCGCCTCTTCCACTGCCGGTCAACCAGTCCTATCTAGCCTTCCCGGGGACGTGAGGCCTCATTACGGCATCCATGAACAATATCGTCATCGTCGAATCGCCCGCTAAGGCGAAAACCATCAACAAGTATCTCGGTTCCGACTACACGGTTCTGGCGTCCTACGGGCACGTGCGCGACCTGCCGTCGAAGAACGGGTCCGTCGATCCCGACGAAGATTTCGCCATGCAATGGGCGGTGGACTCCAAGTCCAACAAGCGCCTCGCCGACATCGCCAAGGCGGTCAAGGGCGCCGACCGTCTGATCCTCGCCACCGACCCCGATCGCGAGGGCGAGGCAATTTCCTGGCATGTGCTGGAAGTCCTTAAGGCGAAACGGGCGCTGAAGGACAAGCCGGTCGAACGGGTCGTGTTCAATGCGATCACCCGCGACGCGATCCTTGACGCCATGCGCCATCCGCGCGGCATCGACGCCGACCTTGTCGACGCCTATCTCGCCCGCCGGGCACTGGACTATCTGGTTGGCTTCACCCTGTCGCCGGTGCTGTGGCGCAAGCTGCCGGGCGCGCGCTCGGCAGGACGGGTCCAGTCGGTGGCGCTCCGCCTTGTCTGCGACCGCGAGACCGAGATCGAGGTCTTCGTCCCGCGCGAGTACTGGTCCGTGGTCGTCACCCTTGCGACCGGCGAACAGGCGCAATTCAACGCCCGGGTGGTGTCGTTCGACGGCGACAAGATCGGCCGCCTCGACATCCCCGACGAGGCCACCGCGCGTCGGATCGAGGCCGCGCTGATAGCCGGGGACTACCAGGTCGTCTCGGTTGAGGCGAAGCCGGTCAAGCGCAATCCGCCCCCGCCGTTCACCACCTCGACGCTGCAGCAGGAGGCCTCGCGCAAGCTCGGTTTCGCCGCGGCGCGCACCATGCAGGTCGCCCAGCGCCTCTACGAGGGCGCCGAGATCAATGGCGAGACGGTCGGCCTGATCACCTATATGCGGACCGACGGCGTTCAGGTCGCGCCGGAGGCGATCCAGGCCGCCCGCGGCAAGATCGGCCGCGATTTCGGCGACCGCTATGTGCCGCCGAAGCCACGCAACTACCAGACCAAGGCCAAGAACGCCCAGGAAGCGCACGAAGCGATCCGGCCGACCAATCTCGATCATGATCCGGGCTCGGTGGCGCACGCCCTCGAACCCGACCAGGCGCGGCTCTACGAGCTGATCTGGAAGCGGATGGTGGCGAGCCAGATGGCCTCGGCCGAACTGGAGCGGACCACCGTCGAGATCGCCGCCGGGAGTCCGGAGAAGGTCGGCTTGCGCGCGACTGGTCAAGTGGTGCGCTTTGACGGCTTCCTGACCCTCTACCAGGAAGGCCGCGACGACGATAAGGACGACGACGAGGCCAAGCGCTTGCCGCCGCTGGCTGAAGGCGACCCGCTCAGCGCAACAGGAATCGCCGTCGATCAGCACTTCACCGAACCGCCGCCGCGCTACACCGAGGCGACGCTGATCAAGAAGATGGAAGAGCTCGGCATCGGCCGGCCGTCGACCTACACGGCGACGCTGTCGGTGCTGCGCGACCGCGGCTATGTCCGCCTCGACAAGCGGCAGCTCGTTCCGGAGGACAAGGGCCGTTTGGTCACCGCGTTCCTCTCCTCGTTTTTCGAGCGCTATGTGGAGTACGACTTCACCGCCGATCTCGAGGAGAAGCTCGACAAGATCTCCAACGGCGATATCTCGTGGAAGGACGTGCTGCGCGAGTTCTGGCGCCAGTTCTCGGCCGATGTCGACAACACCAAGGACCTGCGGGTCGCTCAGGTCCTCGACGCGCTGAACGAACTGCTCGGGCCGCACGTCTTCCCGGCCCCCGCCGATGGCGGCGATCCGCGCCAGTGCCCCTCCTGCGAGACCGGACGGCTATCATTGAAGCTCGGCAAGTTCGGCGCCTTCATCGGCTGCTCGAACTATCCCGAATGCCGCTACACCCGCCAGATCGCCGACAACGGCGAGAACGGCAACGGGACGGAACTCGGCACCGATGGGGTGCGCGAACTCGGCAACGATCCCGAAACCGGTCTGGCGGTCACCGTGCGCACCGGCCGGTTCGGCCCATATCTGCAGCTCGGCGAGGCCGACGAGGACAACAAGAAACCCAAGCGAGCGAGCCTGCCCAAGGGCTGGGACCCGGCGACCATCGACCTGGAACGGGCGCTGGCGCTGCTGGCGCTGCCGCGCGAGGTCGGGATGCATCCGGAAAGCGACACGCCGATCACCGCGGGAATCGGCCGCTACGGTCCGTTCGTGCTTCATGACGGCACCTATGCCAATCTCGACTCTGTCGAGGAGGTGTTCACCGTCGGCCTCAACCGCGCGGTTTCGCTGATCGCCGAGAAGAAGGCCGGTGGTGGGCGACGCGGGCGCGCGGCGCCCAAGGCGCTGAAGACACTCGGGGAGCATCCGACCGAGGGTGGCGCCATCACCGTCCGCGACGGCCGCTATGGCCCCTACGTCAACCATGGCAAGGTAAACGCTACACTGCCCAAGGACGTCGATCCCGCCAGCGTCGAGATGGACCAGGCGCTTGAGCTGCTGGCCGCCAAGGCGAAGAAGGGATCGGGCCGCGGACGGGCCAAGGGCGGCAGGGCCGCGAAATCGAGCTAGGTGTGGCGAAGACAACGCGACCGAAATCCGCCGACCGGCCGCTGCCGACCCGCGAAGAGATTCTCGCCTACATCGCCGATCATCCCGCGAACGCCAGCCGGCGCGACATCGCCCGCGCCTTCGGCATCAAGGGCGCCGACCGAGTCGCGCTGAAGGCGACGCTGAAGACGCTCGCCGACGAAGGCATCGTCGCCAGGCGGCAAGGCCGGCTGCAGCGCGCCGACGACCTGCCACCGGTCACCGTCATCAGCGTCACCGGTCGCGACGGCGACGGCGAGTTGATCGGCGAGCCGATGGAATGGTTCGACGAACAGGGGCCGACCCCGCGCATTCTGATTGCGCCAGGAAAGGGCAAGGGGCCAGCCCCCGGCATCGGCGATCGGGTGCTCGCCCGGCTCACCAAGGGTGGCGACGATGTCGACTACACCGCCCGGATCATCAAGCTTCTGGCGCGCAAGCCGGCGACCCAGCTTGGCGTCGTGAGGATTGCCCCGAGCGGCGCGCGGATCGAGCCGGTCGACCGCAAGCAAAAGGAACTGATAGCCGATACCGACGCGCTCAAGGGCGCCAAGGAAGGCGATCTCGTCTCCGTGACCGTATCGCGCGGCGGCCGCTACGGGCTTGACCGCGCCCGGATCGATGAGGTGATCGGCTCGATGAAAAACGAGAAGGCGGTGAGCCTGATCGCCCTTCTCTCGCATGGCATTCCCCACCAGTTCCCGGACGCGGTGCTGAAGGCCGCCGAAGCCGCCAAGCCGGCGACGATGCGCGGCCGTGAGGACTGGCGGAAGGTGCCGCTGGTGACCATCGACCCGGCCGACGCCAAGGACCACGACGACGCGGTCTTTGCCGAGCCGGACACCGATCCCGACAACGAAGGCGGCTTCATCGTCACGGTGGCGATCGCCGATGTGTCAGCGTATGTGCGGCCCAACTCGCCCCTCGACAAGGAGGCGCTGAAGCGCGGCAACTCGGTCTACTTTCCCGATCGGGTGGTACCGATGCTGCCCGAGCGAATTTCGAACGATCTCTGCTCCTTGCGCGAGCGTGAAGACCGCCCGGCCCTCGGCGTGCGGATGGTCTTCAGCGCCAAGGGCCGCAAGCGCCGGCACGCGTTCCATCGGGTGATGATGCGCTCGGCCGCCAAGCTGTCCTACGAGGAAGCGCAGAAGGCTTTCGACGGCGGCAAGGCCAAGGGCGGCAAGACAGTCGCCAAGGCGCTCCGCGATCTATGGAACGCCTACACCGTAGTGCGGCGCGGACGATCCGACCGCAGCCCGTTGGAGCTCGACCTGCCGGAGCGCAAGCTGATCCTCGGCAGGGATGGCGCCATCGAGCGGGTCACCATACCGGCGCGACTGGAATCGCACCGGCTGATCGAGGAGTTCATGATCCAGGCGAATGTCGCGGCGGCCGAGACCTTGGAAAGCCACAAGTCGCCGTTGGTCTACCGCATCCACGATACGCCCTCGCTCGCCAAACTGGAGGCGCTGCGCGAATTCCTCGCCTCGATCGACCTGACCCTGCCGAAAAGCGGCAACCTGCGCCCGTCCCACTTCAACCGGATTCTCGAACGGGCGAAGCAGACCGAACATGGTGCGCTGCTGTCCGAGGTGGTTCTCAGGACCCAGTCCCAAGCCGAGTACCACCCTGAGAACATCGGCCATTTCGGGCTGAATCTGCGCCGTTATGCTCACTTCACGTCGCCGATCCGCCGCTATGCCGACCTGATCGTTCATCGGGCCCTGATCGCGGCACTGAAGCTCGGCGCCGGCGGCCTGCCCAAGGGCTTTGGTGACGCTCTACCCGAGATCGCTGCGCAAATCTCCGCATCGGAGCGGCGGGCGATGGCGGCCGAGCGTGACACCATCGACCGGCTGGTCGCCCATTGGCTTGCGGACAGGGTCGGCGGCACGTTCGCCGGGCGGATCGCCGGGGTCACCCGAGCCGGCCTATTCGTCAAGCTCGACGACACCGGCGCCGACGGATTCGTGCCGCTGTCAACCTTGGGTACCGACTACTACGTCTACGACGAAGCCCGACACGCGGTGATCGGCCGCGAGAGCGGCGAGATGCACCAGCTTGGCGATCCGGTCGAGGTCAAGCTGATCGAAGCCGCGCCACTCGCCGGGGCACTCAGGTTCGAGCTCCTGTCGGAGGGCCGGATCCTGCCGCGCAAGGAGCGCCCCAAGTCCGGCCCACGGCGGGGCGACAAGGACCGGCGCGGGCGGAAACCCAAGCGTGGCCGTCGCTAAAACGGCGGGGTCGATCACGCAGCGGTGCGACGATCGGAGCCGCACTCACTTGTCGTTAAGCATAAACATTTACTAAAAAGCGATGTTTCTTGAGCCGTCGCGCCGGACGCGGTTCATTTCGCCTGATCCGGGCGATAGAGTTCAACCACAAGCGGCGATCGGGGTTGAGGAGGCTGACGCCGCAAACAGCAGACGCGACACATACAGAAACCCTACGGAGTGCTCAGGTCCGCCGCATCTCCTGGGTCCGTGGGGTCGGCCGGCCTCAGAACGGATTGAGTGGCCTCCTCGTACAAACCCGTTCTGGGCCGGCCACTTCTCTACAAAAAGAAAAGCACCGCCCGAGCGGTGCCTTTTGTCTGCTAACGTGTGTCTCTTACTCGTCTACTCGTCGTCGCAGTACCAAACCAATTTCACCGCCGATACAGGAGTATACGACTTACATCTGAACTTAAAATACTCACTGTGCTCTGAATAATTGCATGTAATTTCCACATGACTACCAACACTATCGCGAGCAGAGGTGGGCCTCCAATGATCACTGCTGGTTCCACAATAAAGGCGCCAAGTTTTCCAATCATCGTGAAGCTTCAAATTGTCGGAGCACCTTGATTCACTGCAGTATTTCTTATGATCCGCATAGGCAGCGTTGCTCGAGACCGCTGCGAGCAGGATCGTAGCGACAGCCACTTTTACGGCTAGGTTACTTGCAGTGCGATGGTGCACTTTTCGTTTTCCCTTTTTGCTAAGGGACCTTATGGCCCCGCTCACCCAGAGGTCATCAACGCGTGGCTTGCCACGGGTGTCGGTTGGAAGGAGAGGCTCAAGAGTGGCAAACTACTCATCGCTTAGCCAGAAAGGGGTAATCGAGCGTGATCAAACTCCTGTTTTGCGAGTTTGAATCACACAGCACCGAATTTACATACCCATTTTTTGGGTCCGAAACCTAAGCCCGGATCGTCAGCTACTTGATCTTGGCCTCGCGGAACTCGACGTGCTTGCGGGCGACGGGATCGTACTTCTTCATCGCCAGCTTCTCGGTCTGGGTCCGGGTATTCTTCTTGGTCACGTAGTAGTAGCCTGTGTCGGCCGAACTGACGAGTTTGATCTTGATGGTCGTGGCCTTGGCCATTGCGCATGTTCCTTCGACGGATTTGACCGCCAACCTAAGAACGGCGACCCGAATGTCAAGCCGAAGGGAGCGAGAACAGCCTTGATTTGCCAGCTTGCGCGTGTCGGCATCGGCGCGTTGTTCGCAACCGCCATAGCCGGCGGCGCGGCCGCGATCGCCAACACGTTAACCGTCCTCAACCCGGACTCCGCCTATCCGGAAGGCCCGCTCGCTCATGACGGCGATCTCTATTACGCCGAGATGGGGAACGACCGAGTCATGCGCTTCGATGGCGAGGCTAACGCGGTGTTCTGGTCGCAACCGGGCTGCGGGCCTACTGCGGTGGCGCCGACAGGCGACGACGGGTTCGTCGTGCTCTGCCACGCCGAGAACGCAGTGGTGCGGGTCGACGCGCGTGGAGACACGGTCTCGGTGATCGTCGCCGATCAAAGCGAGCGCGGTTTCCCAACCCCCAACGCGGCGACCGGCGACCGGCAAGGCGGCATCTACTTCTCCTCGTCGGGACGGTTCGCGCCGGGCGCGGAGGCGACTGGCGCGGTCATCCACCTCGATGCGAACGGTCGCCTGAGGCGGGTAGCTGAGGGTATCCGTTACGCCAATGGGGTGGCGGTCAGCCTCGAACGCGACCGGCTCTATGTGTCGGAGCACCTCGCCCGCAATGTGCTGGTATTCGACATCGCAGCCGACGGCAGCCTGCGCCATCGACGAGTCTTCGTCCGGCTCGACGATCTGGTCAACGCGCCGGCAGACCGTCGCTGGGAAGTCGGCCCGGACGGATTGGCGGTCGATGCCGCCGGGAACCTCTACATAGCCGAATACGGTGCCGGGCGGCTGCTGATCGTCGGATCGGACGGCGCACTGATCGCCACCGTCGACGTACCCGAAGCCTATATCACCAGTCCGGCACTTTCGATCGACGAGGAGACCCTGTTCATCACTGCGCCGGCGACGATGTCGGCAACTGATGGAACCGTCTACCGCCTCGCCAATCCGGTCGCGGCTCAGGCGGACTGAGCGATCTCGCGGAAGACCGGCAATGCGCGCGCGACCATGTCATCCGTCGCAGTAAGGCAGATACGGAAATAGTCGGGCACGTTCATCGTCGCGCCAGCCAAGACATAGACTCCCCGGTCGGCCAGCGCGCGCCACGGATCCTTTGCACCGCGCGGCCAGCGGCCGAACAGATAGAACGTCCCCTCCGGCATCAGCATCTCGTAGCCGGCCTCGGTCAACGCGGCAAACATGACATCACGGCGCCGGGTGAGGGCGGCGATATCCACCGAGACATCCTCGAGATCCGGTACCGTGTACTGCATGAGCGCGCTGGCGAAGACCCAGCCGAGCGCCATCGCGGTGGAGAAATAGGCGTCACGCAGCGGTTCGCGCTCGGACCGAGGCATCAACGGCGAGACCGCGAGATAGCCAAGGCGCTGCCCAGGTGCCAAGAGGACCTTGCCGTAGCTATAGCTGATCAGCGTCCATGGATAGATCGACGCCGGGCTGACGAAATCACGGCCGTCGAAACGCAGGCGCCGATAGGGTTCGTCGGAGAGCAGAAAGATGCGCCGGCCGATCCGCTCAGACGCGCGGTCGAGGAGATCGGCAAGTGCGCGGAGTGTATCCGCATCGTAGATCCGGCCGGTGGGGTTGTGCGGGCTATTGACGATCACTAGCCGCGTCTTCGGGGTGATTGCCGCGTCAATGGCGCCGAAATCCAGATCGAAGGTACCCGGTTTCAGCGCTACCTTTTTGGGAACCGCATCGGCGGCAAGCAGCATCGGCTCGTAGCAGAACCACGCCGGCTCCGAGAACAACGCCTCGTCACCCGCATCGAGAACAAGCCGCATGGCGATCGAAATCGCCACGAACGCCCCAGCGGTGAAGACAATATCCTCCGGCTCGAAGCTCAGGCTGAGCTCGCGACTGAGCCGCTCGGCCACAAACGCCCGGGACTCTTCATCGCTGGATTTGTAGGCGTACCAACGCTCGTCCTGCGGTATGGCCCGCTGCCGGATCGCATCGACCAGTGGCGGCAACGGCATTTCGTTCGGATTGCCAAAGGTGAAATCGCACACGTCGTCGCCGTCGCGGCGCTTTTCCGCTAGCGCATCATAGAAATCGGCGATGGCCCGGAAGGCGTCGTCAGCCGCCTGCACCCGTTTCGAGACTGGCGTCATCACCCCCCTCCCCTGCGCGGAAGCTACGCGGTGTTAGGCGCTGTCGCTTCGCAGGAAGCCCTGCGGCATGGCGTCGGGATCGCCCCGTCCCTCGAAACCATGCATGTAGAGCGCCCATTGAAGGGCGATGATCGTGCCCTTAATCGGCCTGAGCAGCGCCAGGCACATGGCCAGCGTCAACGGCAACCAGATCGCCATATGGGTGGCGACCGACAGCTCGGTCGCCAGTGCCACGGTGACCATGACCGGCACCACGATGTGGCCGACGATCAGGATGGTGAAGTACGGTGGCGCGTCATCGGCACGCTGATGGCTCATGTCCTCGCCGCAGACCGCGCATTCCGATACCGGTTTCAGATAACCACGGAACAACGCCCCTTTGCCGCAATGGGGGCAGCGACCAAGGAAGCCACGCACCATCGATCGCCAGACCGGACGTTTCGGCAATCCGAGTTCGTTCTGAGACGAATCCGCCTGCCAAGTCTTGTTTTCTTCGGGAGCGCTCATGAGTTCGGACTTAGGCCGAATGGACGAACCGATCAACCCGTCCGCCAAGATGTCGCGGCACGGCTGTCCCCGACGGTGCGCACCAAAACTGGCATGACGACCGGGTCATCCATCGCCGAGATAGGCTTTGACGGTTTCGAGGAACTTGCTCACCGAAATCGGCTTGGAGAGGTAGGCCTCGCATCCGCCCTCGCGAATCCGCTCCTCGTCGCCTTTCATGGCGAAAGCGGTGACCGCGATGACCGGAATCGACTTGAGGTCGTCGTCTTCCTTCAGCCATTTAGTGACTTCGAGGCCGGATACCTCCGGCAGCTGAATGTCCATTAAGATCAGGTCCGGCCGGTGCGCTCGGGCCAGATCCATTGCCTCCAGCCCGTTGCGGGTTTCGAGGATCTCGTACCCGCTGGCTTCCAGCAGGTCGTGGAACAGCTTCATGTTGAGTTCGTTGTCTTCGACAACGAGAACGGTCTTTGGCATATCTGCGCGGTGTGCGTATCGTCCAGCGATCGGTGCCCAGATTCGGCGCACCTTGGGCCACCATATCCGCGATTTCGGGGCGAAAGCCAACCGACGAGTGCTACCGTGTTGAAAGACCGCAATGACCGTCAAACCGACGCCGAGTCCCTCGCTGTGTCGGCGCTCGCTTATCTTGCCGACAGCCCCGACGACCTAAGCCGCTTTCTGGCGCTCACCGGTCTCACCCCGGACATGGTGCGCGACGCTGCCGGCGAGCCCGGATTTCTCGTCGGCGTGCTCGACTACCTGCTCGGTGACGAGCGGCTTCTGATGGCCTTTGCCGAGGACGCCGGCGTTCCACCGGAGACGATCGCTGATGTCCGTCGACGGATCGGAGACCACTGAAGCGATGGAGAGCATCCCTCTCGACCTCAACGGCTATACCGGCCTGCCGGCGGGCAAGACCGCCAACGTCGCGACCTTCCTGGAGATGACCGAGCCGCCGGCGTCGCGGCCGCCGCTACCGGAGGGGCTATCGGTCCGGCATGTCATCGACCCTGATCTATCCTGGTATCGCGACCTAATCCGGGAGATAGGCGAAGCGTGGCTCTGGTCGGAGATCCCGATGATGCCGGACGATGCGCTTCGCGCGATTCTCGACAATCCGAACGTCGAGATCCACGTCATCGAGAACGGATCGGACATCCTAGGCGTTGCCGAGCTCGACCGGCGCCAGCCGGGCGACGTGGAAATCGTGATGTTCGGGGTCGTCCCAGCGGCGATTGGCGACGGCGTCGCCCATCATCTGATGTCGGCCACCCTACACGCGGCGTTTCGCGTCGACACCCACCGGGTCTGGCTCCACACATGCACCAACGATCATCCGGCGGCGCTCCAATTCTACCGCCGTGCCGGCTTCGTGCCCTACAAGATCGCGGTCGAAGTGATGGACGACCCAAGGCTGTCCGGCCGTTACCCGGAAACAGCCGCCCCGCATGTCCCGCTCATTCGGCCACGAAGTGCTTCGGGCAGCAAGGAACCGGCGAGAGGCGACTAGTGACCACCGGCAGCGGTCTGGTGTTGCGGTGTCTCACCGGATCGATCAACGGCATCGCGTTGGAGCAGCGCTTCGACCTTTTCGAGTTCGCTGGTCGCTTCGGCGAGTTCGGTCGTAGCGGCCGCCAGTTGCGCCTTGAGATCATCCGCTGATGCCTTGAGATTGTCGCGACGCTGGACGGCAGCCCTTGCGGCGGTCGGAAACGCGAAATGCTCGACATCCTGAATGCCGGTTCGCTTCTGTTCCGCTGCAACCTGAGCGGCGAGGTCCGACGCCATCTTCTCGAACTCTGCGATCATCGCCTCGATCTGGCCGACCTGACGCCGCTTCTCGTCGACGTTGAACCGTTTCAAACGGACCAGGCTCTCTT
Source organism: Bauldia sp. (assembly GCF_965232525.1). GTDB lineage: Bacteria > Pseudomonadota > Alphaproteobacteria > Rhizobiales > Kaistiaceae > Bauldia. The sequence goes on from NZ_OZ246980.1 coordinate 4,311,765, forward strand.
TCGACTTCATGACCACGCTCCCTTAGCCTCCTGAACCGCCACTGTTTTTCGGCGGCCTTCATACTTTTTTTGGCGACGCTTTTCGGGCGACCGCACCGGACCGGGCAGCCGGCCAGGGACGGTAACCTTTCGTTTACGTCTCGCGTTAATCATGACCGAGGATGGCTTAACCCCGGGTAAACCGGGCAGCAATCAACCCGGTGGAAATCACCGAGTCCGTTGAGTCGCTTTGGGGATTTCCATGATGCCGGTTAACGCAGTCTTACTCAGTAGATTTGTCGCTAAATCGAGCAAGTGAAAGATTTTCCTCAATTGGGCGTTAATCAGCTTGTCCGATGGAATCAGTGTTTGTTAACCATTGAGGGATAGCGTTGCGAATCGGAGCTAACTGTTTCTGTGCATCCGCGGGAGCCGCCGGTTCGCCCGTTTGGCGAGACAGGCCAGGGGGAGTGGTATGCGAGTACTCTTGATCGAAGACGACAGCGCCACTGCGCAGAGCATCGAGCTGATGCTGAAGTCGGAGAGCTTCAACGTCTACACCACCGATCTCGGCGAAGAAGGTGTCGATCTCGGCAAGCTGTACGACTACGACATCATCCTCCTCGACCTGAACCTGCCGGACATGTCCGGCTACGAGGTGCTCCGCTCGCTCCGGGTGTCGAAGGTGAAGACGCCGATCCTGATTCTCTCCGGCCTCGCCGGGATCGAGGACAAGGTCCGCGGTCTCGGCTTCGGTGCCGACGATTACATGACCAAGCCCTTCCACAAGGATGAGCTGATCGCCCGCATCCACGCGATCGTTCGTCGGTCGAAGGGACATGCCCAGTCGGTGATCATCACCGGCGAACTCGCCGTCAACCTCGATACCAAGACTGTCGAGGTCAACGGCCAAAGGGTTCACCTGACCGGCAAGGAATACCAGATGCTGGAGCTGCTCTCGCTCCGCAAGGGTACGACGCTGACCAAGGAGATGTTCCTCAACCATCTCTATGGAGGCATGGACGAGCCCGAACTCAAGATCATTGACGTCTTCATCTGCAAGCTGCGTAAGAAGCTTGCCGCGGCGACCGGCGGCCTCAACTACATCGAGACGGTGTGGGGCCGCGGTTATGTGCTGCGCGAACCGGACGAGACCGAGATTCGCGAAAGCGCCTGACGCCGACACCGATTCCGATCAAAGCGCGCTGCCGGCCCCGCCTTTCGAGGCGGGGTTTTTTCTCGGAGATGGTATTAGGCAGAGGGCCGCGCCTCAATCACCACATCGTCGCCATCGACACGGGCGGTGACCGCCATCCCGCTGCTGCGGGCCAACGCGCCGGCGTAATAGCCCTGCACGGCCTGGGCATCGACCTCGATCCCTTCGATATCGCCGGGAACCAGGCGATCGAAAGCTGCCGGAACCCGGGCATTCGGCCCCGCGGCCTGCAGGGCGAAGCGAGGTGAGGTCGCATCGCCCTCGACGGTGACTGTGATCCGACCGCCGCGGGGGACCGCGGCGTTGGCGAGCAACACGAGATTGAGCAGGAGCTTCACCAGGTCCTTGCCCATCAGTGCGGGCGGCGCCGTCCAGGAAAAGTCGGCTTTCTCGCCCTCCATGTAACCAGTCGCCACCTTCTCGGCATCGGCAAGGTCGATCTCCGCGCCGGCCGAACCGGCTGCGCCGAACGCCAAGCGCGCGAATTGCAGCTTGGCGGAGCCCTGTCTGGCGCTCCGCCGGATCAGGTCGAAGGCAAAATCGCGCATGTCTTCGCTGTTGTCCTCGTCGAGGACCTCGAGCCCGTTGGTGATCGCACCGACCGGCGAAATGATGTCGTGACAGACGCGACTGCACAGCAGCGCCGCCAGATCGAGGGCATCGAGTTCCTTGACCGCGCTCATGTCGCCTCCTCGTCGTTGCCCGACGCCGAATCGCCAGCGCACGAGCCATCGCCCGGATACAACGGGCCCTGACATGTGCCAACCGGACGCCCCGAAAACGCCCCGGCGACGCCGCTTTCTTCACGCTTAATTCACTCTAGAGACCGAATGATTCACCGATTCCAGCGGTCACTACCGGCAACTAGAGGATTCCGATGTTTGACACCGCCCGCCGCATCCTCGCGGCCGCTTTGTTCGCCACATTGCCGTTGATGGCATTGGCGACGGGATCGGCACTGGCCCAGGACAACGTCGTCACGGGTTCGGTGGCCCCGGTGTCACCGGAGACGCGTGTCTATCCGGCCCAGCCAGGCGCCGGCGCCCCCTTAGCGACCGACCCGGGCGCGACCGTCGACCCGGCGCTGCCACCTGTCGATCCTGGCCGGTTCAGCCATCGGGAACTGGTCAATGCCGGCCACCAGTTCTTCGGCGACGTGTCGCAAGGCTTGGCCGGCGTCGTGGAACACGCCATAAGCCGATACGGCCTCCCCAACGGCTACATCATCGGCGAGGAAGCCAGTGGCGCGGTGATCGGCGGCGCCCGGTACGGCGAGGGCGTCCTGTACACCAAGAACGCCGGGCAGCATCGGGTCTACTGGCAAGGGCCTTCGCTTGGGCTCGACGTCGGCGCGAACGGCAACCGGGTGATGATGCTGATCTACGACCTGCCGTCACTCGACGCCCTGTTCCGCCGCTACATCGGAATCAATGGCTCGGCCTATGCGGTCGCCGGCCTCGGTATGACGGTGCTTTCCCGCGATGGCACCTACGTCGTTCCCATCGTTTCGGGCCTCGGCGCCCGTCTCGGTGTCAACTTCGGCTACCTCAAATTCACCAGCCGGCCGACTTGGAACCCGTTCTAGTCTGACGTTTCGCCTTTTCAGCGGGTGTGTGACCGCAATCATTGGCCGTGGCCGGAGAACCCGGCTTAGTGCTATGAGGGGCGGCGGCGTACCGGCCACGGCCGGTGCTCGCGCGGTTCCTTCGGTGCTGGAGTAGCGGACCGTTGATCGAAGCGATCATGTTTTTCGTGCTGGGCCTGCTGATTGCAGGGCTTGTGGCGCTTGCGCTGGCGCCGGTGATGTGGCGGCGGGCCGACCGGCTCGCCCGCGCTCGGGTCCAAGCCGCCCTGCCGATGACCATGACCGAAATCCAGGCGGAGAAGGACCAGCTCCGCGCCGATTTCGCCATCTCGGCCCGGCGCCTCGAAATCAAGGCCGACCAACTCGAATCAAACGCCAATCAGCAAAAGCTTGAGATCAGCCGATCGCGGACCGAGATCGCACGGCTCGAGGCCGATCGCGCCGCTAAAGTCGAGACGATCGCCGCGCTCGACGAGCGGATCGCGCAGCTCAACAACGACGTGGAAACCGCGGAAGGAAAGATCGCCGAGGCACGGACCGAACTCGCCGCGCGCGACGTTTCGCTGACCGAGCGGGCGGCAGAGATCAAGGGGCTCGAGGCGAAGCTCAAGGAGGCGGAGATCCTCAGTGAGGAGCAGAAGCTCGAACTGGTCGCACGGGACACCAGCATCGGCAACCTTAACGATTCGCTGGCGACCGCGAAGGCCACGGAGGAGGAAACCGGCCTCGCCCGCGACAAGCTCTCGGCCGAACTAGATGAAGAGCGCAGGCAGCTCACAGCCGAGCAACGCCGGGTGGAGGAACTGTCGGCCCGGATCACCGCCTTCGAGGCGGAGCGCGCCGACCGGCTGGCGACACTGGAACGGCGGACCGAGGAACTCAAAACCCTGCAGGCGGAGCTCGCGGCGGAGAAGGTGCAGCGCGAGAAGCTCAGCGCCGACGTTGCCCAGCTGCAGCCCTCCAGCGACACGACGGCGGCCGCAAGCTCGCCGTTGCCGGCCGGCGGGGACAACGTCCGCAAGGCGCTGGAAGCCGCGGAAGCCGAGACGGAAAAACTGAGCGCACGGCTTGCCAGCCTCGAGACCGACCACGAAGCGCTGCGCGCCGAGAACGCCGAACTCAAACGGATCGCCGGCACCGATTGGGAGGCAGCGCGTGCCGCCGATCAAGCCATCCGCGACCGCCTGACGGAGATCGCCGCCGCAGTCATGGAGACGACCTCCAAAACCGAGCAGGCCGCCACTCACGCCAACGGACAAAACGGCAGTGAGTCGAAGCAAAAACCTGTCGAAGCAGTGCCAGACACCGAAAAACCGGCGGCCTCCGAACCGAAGCAACCGCCGCAGGCACCGGCTCAACCGACCGTAGGACAGACCCTGGCGCGCCGCATTCGCGCCCTGCAACACGCCGGCGCGCGCCAATAACGGCCCGGCTGCATCGCTGATGCCCAAGCCGGGGGCGCGGCTTGCCGAACTGATCAGCGCCTTCGGAAGACCAGCATCAGGTTGTTGGCCGGCATGGCGACCATATCGGCAAGGTTAAGGCCGACGGTCAGCGCATACCCCTCGACATCGGCGACGTCGCGTACGCCCCAGGATGGATCGCTCAGCCGTAGCGACCGGTCAAATGCCGCGTTGCTGGGCGCGGTGTGCTCGCCGTCGCGTTTGAACGGGCCGTAGATGAAAAGGAGCCCGCCCGTACCGAGATAGCGACCGGCGCCCTGCATGATGCCCTCCGTCACCGCCCACGGCGCAATATGCAAGACGTTGATTGCGACAATCGCGGCAAGGTCCCTATTCGGCGGCCGGCCAGTCCGACCGAACCGCCAGTCGGTCGCGGTCGCATCGAGCGCCATCGGAGCGGCAAGGTTCGGCAGTCGCGCGGCCTCGCGCCAGGCCGCGATGCTTCTCAGATGATCGTCGCTTGGGTCGGTGGGCCACCAGCGCAGACCGCGCATCGCCTCTGCAAACGCAACACAGTGCTGCCCGGTCCCGCTGCCGATCTCGACCACATCGCCGGACGATTCGCCAAGCCATCGTTCAAGAACCGCGCGGATCGGTCCGACGTTGCGATGAAAGGAGGGTGAATCGAGACGAGCGGACGCGCCGATCAAAGGGCTGCTACCTGTATCAAAATCGATCCGGAACCGTGCGTCCTTCAAAGCGCGATCTTCTGCTGCTCAATCTGAAAAGGTTCCAACTTGCTTCCCGGGTGTTATCCTGCGTGTCGGGACAAGCGGGGGAGTGATGACATGGCGCGGCGGGCTTTTTTTCTTATTGCCGGAGCAGGATTACTGGCGATCGTGATCATCGCCTTCTTCTGGCCGCCGGTCTTGTGGTTTCTGATCTTTTTCATCCCCTACACCGCGATCGGCCTCTACGACCTTTATCTCTCCGGGCAAAACGTCCTGCGCAACTACCCGGTGATCGGCCATCTACGCTACGGGCTCGAATTCATCAGCCCGGAGATTCGACAGTACTTCATCGAGACCAACGAGAGCGGCCGGCCCTACGACCGCCTACAACGCGACCTGGTTTCCAGGCGATCGGAGAACAAACCTGGATTTCAGCCTTTCGGCACCCAGTACGACATCACCGATACCGGCTACAACAGCGCCAACCACTCGCTGGCACCCAAGAAGGTGTCGGAGACGAGCAGCCGGGTGACGTTTGGCGGCTCCGAATGCAAGCAACCCTATGACGCGTCACGCCTCAATATCTCGGCGATGAGCTTCGGGGCGCTCAGTCCGAACGCCATCCGCGCGCTCAACGCCGGGGCCAAGATCGGCAGCTTCGCCCACAACACTGGCGAAGGCGGGCTCAGCCCCTACCACCTGCAGGAGGGTGGCGACATCATCTGGCAGATCGGCACCGGATACTTTGGCTGCCGCACCAAGGACGGCCACTTCGATCCCGCCCAGTTCAAGGACAAGGCGGCCAACGACGCCGTCAAGATGATCGAGATCAAGCTGTCGCAGGGCGCCAAGCCGTCGCATGGCGGGGTTCTACCCGCTGCGAAAGTCGACGAGGAAATCGCCCGCATCCGTGGGGTCGAGCCGCATCGCGACGTGATTTCGCCACCCGCCCATTCGACCTTTTCGACCCCGGAGGGGCTGCTCGAATATGTCGCTCAGCTTCGCGATCTCACCGGCGGCAAACCGATTGGCTTCAAGCTCTGCATCGGCAAGCGATCGGAGTTCATGGGCATCTGCAAGGCGATGCTGAAGACCAACATCCTGCCTGACTTCATTACCATCGACGGGGCAGAGGGCGGCACTGGCGCGGCGCCGGTCGAGTTTTCCGATCGCCTCGGTGAGGAGATCAACGAAGCCCTGGTCTTCGTTCACAACTGCCTAGTGGGCACCAATGTCCGCGACAAGCTGAAGGTCATTGCCAGCGGCAAGGTCATCACCGGATTCCACATCGTCGAAAAAATCGCACTCGGCGCCGATACCTGCAATGCGGCACGGACGATGCTGTTCGCTATCGGCTGTATCCAGGCGATCCGCTGCAATACCAACACCTGCCCGTCCGGCGTTGCCACTCAGGACCCCAAGCGCTGGCGCGCGGTCGATGTCGAGGTGCGGAAATACAACGTCGCCAACTATCACAACCAGACGGTCGACAGCTTCCTCGATCTGGTCGGCGCGATGGGCTACGATAGCCCCGACAAGCTCGGCCCCAACGATATCCTCCGCCGCGTCGCCAACCACCTCAACCGCTCCTATGCCTTCATCTACGATCAACTGGAGCCTGGGCACTTCCTGAAAGACGAAGCCACCATCCATCCGGACTACCGGGACCACTGGATGCGGGCACGGGCGGAGGCATTCTGAGCGATGACCGGTTCCCCCAATATCAAGATGCCCGGCACCGATTTCATCTTGAGATCCCTGGTCGCCGACGAAATAGATCACCTGTTCCTGGTGCCCGGCGGTCTGGTCGACCCGTTCATGCCGGCGCTCGGGCGAGTCACCGACATCACGCCGATCGTCGCCGCGCAGGAAGGCGGCGCCGCTTACATGGCCGACGGCTACGCCCGGGCCAGCGGCAAGTATGGCGCGTGCCTGTGTATCGGCGGGCCGGGGATCACCAACACGGTAACCGCCATCTCGGCGGCGCTCACCGACGAGTCGCCGGTACTGTTGCTCAGCGGCGAAGTCGCCAACTACATGCAGGGCCTCGGCCTGTTCCAGGACGCCAGCGCCGGCACCTACAATGACAGCCTGATCCTGGCGCCGATCACCGCCTCATCTTACTCGATACCCGACATACGGCTGCTGCCACATAGGCTCCGCGGCGCGGTCAAGCGCATGCTCGACGGCCGGCGAATCCCGGTGCATCTCAGCATCCCAAGCGACCTGCAGACGGGAGACGTTCACGTGGCGCCGATGTCGGTGGCCAAGGACTTCTACCACTCCGAGCCGCTCGATTCGGAGGCGGCGGGTCAGCTCTGGACCATCCTCGCCGACGGCGCACCTGCCCCGCGGATCGCCATCCTCATCGGCGGCGGCATGATCTCCGACGACGCCTCCGACGACATCGTCAAGGCGGCCGAGCGCTTCCACATCCCGGTGGCCACTACCGAGCACGCCAAGGGCATCTTCCCGGAAGACCATCCGCTGTCGCTCGGGGTATTCGGCTATGCGGGGACGCAACAATCGACCGAAGCAATCGTCGGCAACCCGCTCGATCTGCTGATCATCGTCGGCGCCACGCTTAACGTCCGCGACTCACTCTACTGGACCGCGCAGCTGAAGCCGCGGCTTGGCATCCTCTCCGTCAATCTCTCGACCGTCCATGTCGGCTGCCACACGGAGAACGAGCGCTTCATCGGTGGTCATGGTGGCGCCTTTGCCCGCTGGCTCGGGGACGCCGCCGACGCCGACGCGAAGCCGCTGACCGATACGATCCCCGCCCGGCAGGAGTGGGCATCGGCGATCCGCAAGGGGCCGCGCTACTACGATGCCGAAAACATGACCAGCGATCAGGTACCGATCCACCCCGCCCGGCTGGTCTCCGATACCCGCAAAGTCATGCCCCGGGATACGACCGCGATTGTCGACAGCGGCGCCCATCGGGCCTTCGGTGTCCACTATTGGGAAAGCTATGGCCCGCGCAAGTTCCTGACCGCGGCGGCGCTCGGCCCGATGGGCTGGGGTATCCCGGCCGGGATCGGCGCCAAGGCCGCCCAGCCGAACTCGCCGGTGGTGGTGTTCACAGGCGACGGCTGCATGCAGATGCACGGCATGGAGGTGCAGACCGCAGCCCGGTTCGGGCTGCCTGTGATCTATGTGGTGAGCAACAACCAGGCACTCGGCAACGTCTACTTGCGGATGAAGAAACAGGGCGCGGTTGCGATGGCGCTCAACGAGATCGTCGACCACGACTGGGCCAGCTTCGCCCGGGCGCTCGGCGCGGAAGGGGAGACTGTGCGTGAGGCGAAGGACCTGGTCCCTGCCCTGGAAAAGGCGTTGGCGGCCAACAAGACCTTCGTGATCGACGTCAAGACCGACCGCGACGCGACCACCCCCGTCGAACCCTATTCCGAGGGCAAGGCCACCTGGTCGTATCACGAATAGCTGGAGCACGAACCCATGGCCGCCCTCCCCGATCCGATCCCGGACCTCAGCGGCGAAGGGCGCCGCATCTACGATGACATCCTCGCCCGGCGAAAAGCCAAGGGCGTCAATCACCTCGGGCCCTATGTCCCGCTGCTCAATCATCCGGAACTGGCGAAGGACATCGAACGGCTCGGCTATTTCTACAAATTCGAATCGAAGCTGCCGCGCGACGTCTATCAGTTCATCGTTCTCAGCATGGCGGTGCGTTCCGGCGTATCTTTCGTCTGGGCCGACCATGTCGCCGCGGCGCGCGCCGCCGGCCTGCCGGATGCGGTCATCGATGGGATAAAGGCCAAGGCGGGCGGCTACCCCGCGCCCTTCGATGACGTGCAGGCGACCACCGACTGCGCCTTCCGGTTCGTGTCCATTCCGGCCGACCTGCAGGAACGGGTGATCGCCAGGTTCGGCATGCACGGGTTCATCGAGATCGTCACCCTGTGCGGGTTCTACACGATGATCGGCATGGTCAACGTCTGTTTCGACGTGCCGCTGCCGCATCACGGGGAGCACTGAGCCATGATCATTCTGGAGATGATTGTTGTCGGTGTCATCGCCACGGTTATCCTCGACATCTGGCAGCAGGTCTTCCGGCTGCTCACCGGCCTGCCGATCACCAATTGGGCGATGGTCGGGCGCTGGGCGGCCTACATCCCCAAGGGACAGCTGGCCCACAAGAACATCGGCGAGACCCCGGCGGTTGCCAACGAAGCAACCATCGGCTGGATCGTCCACTACGTAGTCGGCGTCGGTTATGCGGTTGTCTATCTGATCCTCTTGCTCATCCTTGGCATAGAGCCAGGATTCGCCCCCGCCATCATCTTCGGCGCCATATCGGTGTCGGTGACCTGGTTTGTGATGGAACCGATCCTCGGCGCGGGGGTTATGGCCAGTCACCTGCCCAAACATGGACTGGTTCGGGTGCAGGATTTCACCAGCCACCTGTCGTTCGGCTTCGGGCTGTTCCTCGGCGTGATCATTTTCCGCGCCGTGTTCGGCGCGGGGTGAGGCGTCGGCGCCCTCGCCGTCCGGGCAGCGCCGGGATCACCTGACCCGCGCCGTCGTCTCGGCGTCGAACAGGTGCATGCTGCCGAAGTCGAAGCCGAGTTCCATGACATCGCCGAGCTGGGGGCGCTCCTCGGCCGGCAGCCGGGCAGCCGCCTCGTGCCCAGCAAATCGAAACAGCACGATCGTATCGGCGCCGGTGTTTTCGACCAGATCGATGGTCACCCGGAAACGGTGGCCGGTGGCGGCGGAATCCGCGCGACGGATCGCCTCCGGTCGAACCCCCAGGGTTAATCGCCGGCTCGGCGTCAAATCGGTCCCGTTGCCTGGCAGGGCAATATCTTCGGCCACTCCCCTCTCTGCGTCGGGTGCAACCTGCAAAACCGGACCGTTCGCGCCGGCAATGACTTCCGCCGGAAAGAAATTCATCTGCGGCGACCCGACGAAGCCGGCGACAAAGGTGTTGGCCGGCCGCTGGTAGATATCCTCGGGCGGGCCATATTGCTGGATCTCGCCGTCCCGCATCACCGCGATCATGGTGGCCAGCGTCATCGCCTCGACCTGGTCGTGAGTCACATAGACGATGGTGGTGGCGAGCCGATTGTGGAGCTTCTTGATCTCGCTCCGCATCTGGACTCTGAGCTTGGCGTCGAGATTAGAAAGCGGCTCGTCGAAAAGGAAGAGCACCGGATCGCGCACCAGCGCCCGCCCCATGGCGACTCGCTGTCGCTGGCCGCCGGAGAGTTCCGCCGGCCGCCGCTCCAGCAGGTGGCCGATGTCCAGCATCTTGGCGACGCTCTCTACCGCCTTGTCCTGCTCGGCGCGATCGACGCCGCGCATCTTCAGGCCGAAGGCGAGGTTGCGGCGTACGCTCATCGACGGGTAGAGCGCGTAGGACTGGAACACCATAGCGATGTTGCGGTCCTTGGGATGGAGGTCGTTGGCGACCCGATCGCCGATCCGTACCTCGCCGGCGTTCAAGTCCTCCAGACCGGCAACGATGTTGAGCAGGGTTGACTTGCCGCACCCGGACGGCCCGAGCAGCACCAGGAACCCGCCCTTCTCCAGGCTGAGGTCGATGCCTTTCAGAACTTCGAGCGCGCCGAAGCGCTTTCTGACGTCGGTCAGCGTCAGGGCATGCATGGCACTGTGGTTCTCCTCGGCCATATCTGAATCAGCCCTTCACCGCGCCGGCGGTGAGCCCGCGCACCATTGTCTGCTGCACCAGGGCGAAAAGGATGATCACCGGGATGATGCTGACCACGCCGCCGGCGGCCAGCAGACCCCATGGCAGTTGGAACTCGCCGATCATCAACTGCAGGCCCACCGGCCAGGTGCGCGAGCCCGAACTGGTCGTCAGCATCAGCGCAAACATGTACTCGTTCCATGCGGCGATCGCGACGAAGATGGCGGTCGCCGCCAGACCATTGCGGACCAGCGGCATGATCACCCGCACCAGTGCGCCGATCCGGGTGCAGCCGTCGATCCGCGCCGCCTTCTCCAACTCAACCGGAACGGCGTCGAAGAAGCCTTTCATCATCCAGATGAACAAGGGCATCAGGAAGCTGGTGTAGGCGAGCGCCAGGCCGAACTTGGTATCGAGCAGACCGAGGAAGCGCATGATCAGGAACAGAGGGATGATCATCAGCACCGCCGGGAACATGCGCACCACCAGATAGAACAACAGCAGCGCATGCTTTCCGGGAAACCGATATTGCGAGAAGCTGTAGGAGGCGAGCGTACCCACCACCACGCACATGATCACGGTCATGGTGGTGGTCAGAAAGCTGTTCATCATCAGCGTTGGAAACGACGACTGATTCCATACGTCGATGTAATTGGTGATCACCGGATTGTGCGGGTAGTAGGTCAGCTCCCGGTTGACGATCTCGTTCTCCGACTTGAACGAAGTGATGATCAACCAAACAATCGGGGCGAGACCGAAGAACAGGAAGAAGCCGGCGACGCCATAAGCGGCGGCGTTCTTGGCGCGACTGGTGCGTCTCAAACCGGCCATGCGTTTCCCCCCTTCACCGCGCCACGCCCGAGACACGCAGGTAGACGACGCAGAACGTCATCAGCACCACGAAAGCCACCACTGACAGGGCGCCGGCGTAACCGAAATCGAACAGCAGGTAGGCGGTCTGGAAAGCGTAGAGCGACAAGACCTGGGTGGCGTTACCCGGTCCGCCGCCGGTGAGGATCAGCAGAAGCTCGGGCGAGTTCACCAGACCGATGACACGCAGAATGACGACGGCGGCAATCACCATCTTCATACCCGGCAGGGTGATCTGCCAAAACGATTGGAACGCTCCGGCCCCATCCACCGCCGCCGCCTTGTAGAGGTCCTTGGGGATGCCCTTGAGGGCGGCGAGGAACAGGAGCGCAAAGAACGGATAGCCGTGCCAGGCCTCGACCAGAATGGCGACCGACAGCGCCGTATCGGGATCGGCGAACCACGCCTTGCCTTCGGCCAGAATTCCGATCTGAACGAGAATATCGTTGAGCACACCGAGCCGCGGATCGAGCATCAGTGCCCAGATGTTGCCAGCAACCACATTGGGCAGGAACCACGGCAGCAGGATCAGGACGGCGATCACCTTCATGCCCGGCAGGTCGCGGTTCAGGGTCAACGCCGCGGCGAGGCCGAGCAGGAACTCGAGGATGACCGCGGCCGCTGCCCACTTCACCGTGTTGAGCAGCGCGACCCAGAACACCGGATCCTCGATCATGTACTGGTAATTGCGCAAACCGACGAAGCCGGTGCCGAGATCCGGCCGGGTCAGGCGCATCTCGCGGAAACTGAGCACGATGCCACTGATCGTCGGATAGATAATAATGATGAAGATGAAGATGATGCTGGGGATGATGAGCAGATAGGCCCAGTGGCGGTTCTCGGAGATCCGGCCGAGCAGATCGCCCGGCGCGCGTAGGACCCGGCCGATGATCGATCCGTTGGCGAGACCTGTCGGCGCTGTCGTGCTCATCGTCTGACGATCGCTCCAGCTTCCGGTGCCACCATCCTCATCAGCCCTTCTCCGCGCCAGACAGCACGCCGGTGCGTACAAATCGCTGAGCCACCATGAACACCAGCAGGACCGGTAGCACGACCAGGATCGACGCCAGGATCACTTCCGGCTTGTTGATCGGCACATCATTGGACGGCAGGTTGGAGAGCGCGCCGGAGCTACTGACCAGCGCCGTCAAGCCGACCGGCAGATTGTAGAGCTTGTCGTCGGACAGCAGCACGAAAGCGAGGAAGTAGTTGCTCCAGTTCGCCAGGAAACTGAAGAAGGCGACCAACGCGACGATCGGCCGGGCCAGCGGCAGCGCAATCCGGGTGAAGAGCTGGACGCGGCTGCAGCCATCGACACGGGCAGAGTCGATGACGCCTTTCGGCAGGGACGACGAAAAGTAGATGTAGGCGAGATAAACGCCGAACGGGAAAAACGCGGTCGCCAGAATGAGCCCGGCATAGGTGTTGTTGAGACCGATCAGGTTCATTTCGAGAAAGATGGGCAGAACCACCGCCGAGCTTGGCGTGATCATCGCGATCAGCGTGAAGATCAGGACCACTCGGCGGCCCGGGAACTCCGACAAGGCGAGCACATAACCGGCTGGGATGCAGGCGACCAACGAGATCGTCACCCCGCCGACGGAATAGATCAGCGAGTTGAACGCCCAAGTGACGATCTGGAAATCGTTGTAGGTGGTGAGGTTGAGCCAGGTCGCAATGAAGGTGTCCCAACTGCCGATCGTGAACGGTGAATCGGAGAACAGCGATCCTTCCGAACGGGTTCCCGCCATGAACAGCCACAACAGCGGAATGCCGTAGAAGCAGACGGCGAACGCCAAGCTCGCATAGACCACGAACCGGCCGAAGGAGATGTTCTGGATCAGGCGGCGTTGGTCGATCATCGGGCCGCCCTAGTCGATCTTGTAGAAGCGGGTGGCGAAGATGATGATCAGCGCGATCGTGACCGAGGCGGCGATGAGCAGCGTGCTGAGCGCCGCAGAGGCACCGAAATCGCCCATTGAGAAGGCATACTGGAACGCGAGCTGGTTGATCGACCAATCGATCTGCGAGAACTGCTGGCCGGCGAGCGTCATCAGTTGCGGCTCGACAAACAACTGCAGACCGGTGGCGAACGACAGAATCGCCATCAGGATGATCGACCGCCAGATCATCGGCACCTTGATGCGGACCGCCAGCTGCCAGCGATTGGCGCCATCGATGCGCGCAGCCTCCAGGATCTCTTGCGGCAGGCTCGACAGCGCGCCGCCAAAGACGACGATCCAGCCCCCGGAGCCGGCGAAGTAAGCCATGATGGCGAAGACGCCGGCGAAGGTGAATCCGGACACCACGTTCTGCCGCGTTTCCCAGCCGACGAGATGAAAGACTGACTGGAACGGGCTGACCGCCGGGTCCAGCATGAACAGCCACAACACGACGATCGCCGATGAGGTGATCGCGCCCGGCAGAAAGAACACGGTCCGCAGCGTATTGGCCGGCCGCCGGCCGATGCTGTCCAGCATAAGCGACAGCGCAGTGACGCCGATGACCGTCGCCGACAGCCAGAAAGCGACGAAGGTCAGCACATTGGTGACACTGGTCGGCAGACGGAAATCGCTGAACGCGAATTCGTAATTTCTGAAGCCCCAGAACACCATGTCGATGGTGTCGAAGAAGCTGAGCCCCAACGCGTAGGTCACCGGGAAGATGCCGAACATGAACAGGAGCGCCAGATAGGGCAGCAGGAAGAGATACGACACAATCGTGTTCTTGCGCTGCCGGCGCCGCACGGCGACGGCACGTGCCTCGCGCTTGTCGATCTCGTTCGTGCTGGGCGTTGCCGCTTCCGCTGCTGTCACCTGATCTACCCCGAGGAAGAAGCCGGGCCGCGAAGCCCGGCTCCGATATTGCCCTACTCGACGATGTAGCCGTTCAGCCGGGCGACGTTGATCAGCTCCTCCTGGAGGGCGGGCAGCAGGTCGACCAGCTTGGCACCGTTGGCCAACTCCGGCGCAACCACCTTGCCGATCGCGTCCGGAACGCTAAACCGCTGACTGACGTAGTCCGGATGACTGAACGCGGCCGAATCGACCAACGCATCCAGCACCTGATGGTTGGCGTAATACTCGTCCGACCTCAGCCTCTTGCCCCATGCCAACGCCGATGGCTCATGGCCCGGCAAGGTTGCCTCGATGGCCCGATTATCGATGTCGACGGCCGACCAGATGATCAGGTCGACCACGGCCTCAGGATGTTCGGTGTCCTTCCAGCCGCCGAACGTTCCGCCGCCCCAGCTCCATGCCAAGGGCTGTTCCTGGCTCTCCCACTTCAAGGGCAGGGCCGCGGCCAGTCGACCTTCCGGAACTTCATAGGTTGGCCGCATGACGTATTCGCCGAACCAGGTCGGGCCGACGATCAGAGGAACCTTGCCTTCCTTCGCCTGGTTGACGAAGTTCGGATCAAACGGGCCAAACCGCGACAACGATCCGTTGGCCGCCATTGCGTCGACCATCCGCGCCGGCCTCAGGCAGTTTTCCGTCGTCAGATCGATGTGTACGGTGTCGTCCTTGCCTGCAACCGGCACGCCCATTTCGCAGCCACCTGCCATCAGAAACGCATAGAGCGGCCAAGGCTCGACAGCGCTGCCGAGCAGGTAATCGTCATCCATCGCCGCCAGTTCGGCGCCGAGCTGCTCAAACTCCTCCCATGTGGTCGGGATCTGTTTGCCCAGCTCCTCCATCTTGGGCGCATCGTACCAAATCAGCATGTGCGCCAGATCGTTTCTCAGACACAGCAGCCTATCGTTGATGATGCAGGGCGAATTGGCGTTGGTGTAGAACTCGTCCAACAGCGGCTGGGGCACCTTGTCCGTGAGGTCCATCAGATAGTTGGAACGCCGGGTGGACAGTTGAGCGCCATAGGCGATGCTCGACATGAAAATCACATCGGGAATGTCGCTGCCGGCGCGCATGGACAACTGCAGTTTTGCCACCAGGTCAGCGGGCGCGACCGTCACGACGGTCAGATCGATGTCCTCGTTCGCCTTGTCGTACGCCTCGAAATAAGTCAGCCGCGGCGTGTCCGACCACACAGTGAGCGATATCGGATCTTCCGCCACCGCCGCGCCGGCGGTCAGGGCTGTCGCCAGTGCCGCAGTAGCGATGCCGGTGATGGACAGTTTCGATAGGCTTGTCCTCATGATCTCCTCCTTTTCCGTCTCGCGCCGGCGCGTGCCGGCGCCTAGTGGCTTTTCGCGTGCGGTTCGGCGGCGCCGAGGGCGGCGCCGGTCTCGTCGAACACATGCATGTGTCGTGTGGGGATGCCCAAGGTCACCTGGTCGCCGCCCTTGAGTGGCGATAGGCCTATAATCTGCGACGTGACGAAGTCTTCGGCGCCGACATCGAAATAGCCGTAGCTGATGTTGCCGAGCCGCTCGACAGTCTCGACGGTCGCCTCGATCGTCAGCCGCTCGTCCGACGGGCCGACATCGTCCGCGGGAACGGCGACGGCCTCCGGCCGTGCCCCCAGGGTCAGGCGGGTGCCCGAGGCCAATTCCCCAATCGCCAGCGAACACACCGCGCCGGAATCAGCGTCGAGCGCGAACTCGGTTCGGTTGCCGGCGGCAGACACAGCCTTGCCCGGCAGGAAGTTCATCTTCGGAGAACCAATGAAGCCGGCGACGAACTGGTTGGTCGGCTGAGTGTAGAGTTCAAGCGGCGGTCCGACCTGCTGGATGTCGCCGTCGTCCAACGCCACGATTCGATCGGCCAGGGTCATCGCCTCGACCTGATCGTGGGTGACGTAGATCATGGTCGCGCCCAGTCGGCGGTGCAGGCGCTCGATTTCGAGGCGCATCTGAACCCGTAGTGAGGCGTCGAGGTTCGACAGCGGCTCGTCAAACAAAAACACCTTCGGGTGCCGAACGATGGCACGACCGATGGCAACGCGCTGGCGCTGGCCGCCGGACAACTGGGACGGCGAGCGCTCCAGCAAGTCATCCAGGCGTAAGATGCGCACCGCTTCGCTGACCCGCGCCTGGATGTCGGACCTGGAGAAGCGCGACAAACGCAGATTGAACGCGATGTTGTCGTAGACGTTCATATGCGGGTAGAGCGCGTACGACTGAAACACCATGGCAATGCCGCGCTCGGAAGGCTCCGCGAACGTCACGTCCTTGCCGTCGATGAAGATGTCGCCTTCAGTAACGTCTTCGAGCCCGGCGATCATCCGCAGCAGCGTCGATTTCCCAGAGCCTGACGGCCCGACGAAAGCAACGAACTCTCCCTCCTCGATGGACAGATCGATGTCATCGATCACTTCGACCGGGCCGAATGACTTCTTGATGTTGCGGAGTTCGACGGCAGCCACACTCGTCCCCACTCTTGCCGTTCAACACCACGGACCTTCGACGGGAGCGCGCGGTCGGGAGCCCCCGACACCCCAGTCGATCTCGCCGTTCGACGGTCTCCGCATGATCAGACGATCGCCACCGCGTTCGCCTCCAGCCACGCCGCGTCGGGCTCGTAGCCGAGACCGGGCGTGTCGGGGATGGTCACCGCACCGTCGACGATCGGCAGATGCTCCTGCGACTTGAGGCCGAGGATCTGCGCTTCGTCCATGACCAGCTGTTCGTAGTAGCTGTTGTTGGGGATCGCCGCGCAGAGGTGGCCATTGCCGTAGCCGCCGCCGTGAACCTCGGCGCGCATGCCGAACGACTCAGCGAGATGGGCGACCTTGACGCCACCAGTGAGACCGCCCTTGTAGTGGGTGCTGGTGCGCATCATGTCGAGCGCCCGCATTTCGATCCAGGTCGCCGCATTCCAGTGACAACCGTCCGAGGTTTCGGCGGCGAGGATCGGGATGTGCAGTTTCTCGCAGAGCTTGGCGTAGCTCACCAGATCGAATTCGCGCATCGGCTCCTCGTACCAGAGGAAACCCTGGTCCTGGAGGACGCGGCCGAACTCGATCGCGGTCACCAGGTCCCAGCCCGCGGACCCGTCAAACATCAGATCGGCATCCGGCCCAACCCAGCGCCGGAGATTAGCGCTTAGCTCGGCGTCAGCCCTCCAGTCGCCCCAGGCGTGCAGCTTGAACGCGGTGAAGCCCTCGTCGCGGCACAGTTTGATGTAGCGCTCGTATTCGTCCATCGTCTCCCATGTGACCGTCGAGGCATAGGCCGGGATCTTGGGATCGATCCCGCCGAGCATCTGGTAGACCGGCATTCCGGCTCGTTTGGACTTGATGTCCCACGCCATCAGATCGACGATACCAAGCAGTCCCATGTGGATTTCCTCGACCCGGTCGATTTCCCACACGCGTTGCCAGAGCTGCTCGGTGAGCAGCGGGTTGCTACCGATCAGCGACTTGAGCCGGCGGCGAACCAGATCGGCGACCATGTCGCCGCGGCGGCCTTCGTGCCACCAGCCGGTGATGCCGGCATCGGTGTCCATGCGGAGAACCGCGGTCCGCACCAGTTGATCGAGGGGCGTACCGTCTCCGGAGCCAGGCAGACCCGCGCGCCAGCGGAAGTGCGGCAGCGGATGCGGCTCCTCCAGCACGTAGCATTTGATGTCGGTGATCTTCACGTTTGCCCCTTCTTCCCCTGCTCAGACTCGTCTCCAAGAATGCGACGTCATCCGGCCGACACCGGCCGGCGCCGGCGATCACTCACCGAACGCGCCGGGCCGGGCCGGAGGAACTCCCTTAGCGGACTTCGCGCTCCATGGTCCGCGCCATGGCGTCGACTGCCTGTTCCGGTGTCGCCGTACCGACCAGCACCTTTTGGAACTCAGGCAGCATCGAATTACGCATCCATCCCGCCATGCCAACGATCTTGGGCAACGGCGTCCCGATCCGCAGGGTTTCGATCGCCGCGCTGTAAAGCGGGTTCGAGGTGATCCGTTCATCGTTGGCGACCGCCGAAGACGCCGGGAAGTAGCCGGTTGCCTCTAGCATTGTGATGGCAGCATCAGGCTCGCCCCAGTGCGCGATCCACGACCAGCTATCGTCGGTGTGCCGGTCGCTCATGATGCCGTTGTAGAGATAGGCCACCCGGGCGATCCGCCCGGTGGGTCCGGACGGCCGCAGCGCAGTGGCAAACTGATCGGTCGACAACGCATCGGAGATCTCGGTCAGCGACCCGGTGTGATGCCAGATCATGCCGGTCTGGCCGGTGCGGAAGCCCTCCATGATCTGACGATAGGAGTCGCCGGGCGCGCTTGGCTGGGCGGCGTTATGCTTGGTGAAGATGTCGGTATAGAACGTCAGCGCCTCGACTGCCTTGGGCACGTCCATCGTCACCGAATTGCCGTCGTAGACGAAGGCGCCGTAGGAATCGAAGACGTCGTGGAGCATGCTCTGGCCGCCGTCACCGCCGCGCATGCCGAAGCCATAGCGGCCGCTGCCGGGATCGCTGAGCTTGATCGCCGCTTCGACGAACTCCTCGAAGGTATCGGGCGGACTGATCCCGGCCTCGTCGAGCCAATCCTTGCGATAGTACATCCAGTTGACAAAGCTGAACGCCGGGACACCGTAAGTTTTGCCGTCGATGGTAATGCCGTCCCAGGCGGCGTCCGAATAGAACTGTTTGCCATCCCAACCATCGATCCGGCCGGTGAGATCGACCAGGCCATCAAGCGCGATCATGTCGGCCAGCCGTTCCGACGCGACCATGCAGGTGTCGGCGCGGCTGTCGGCGATCACCGCCGAGGTGAACTTCGCCATGTACTCGGCGTTGGGGATGTTCTCCTGGAGGATGTTGATCTCTGGGTGGCCGGAATGGAAATCCTCCATCACGCCGGCCAGTCCGGCGAACTCGGTCTGGCTGGTGAAGTGATGCCAATAGGTGATGTCAGTCGCGGCCAAAGCGGCCGTCGGGCGCAACGTTAAGGCGAGGGCTGCCGCCGCCGAGCCGGTCATCAGGAATTGCCGTCGCGATTGGACCGCGTCCACCATGGGAAGTCTCCTCCGTTGACATTTCTTTTCGGCTTGTTGAAATTTCAATTTGGCATATTTGAAATTTGTGTCAACGGTTGTGTTGCCGACACGGCGTATGAGAGTTACCGACTCGGCACCGAAACGGAGCCACGGCGGTGCCGCCGCCGGCCAAGACAATCCGGTCGGCATGTGAGGAGTACTAGGTGGAGCAACTGAAGGGCCTTAGTCGTGAGGCCTACACGAAGTTCAAAGACGGGCTCCTGAGCCGCAAGATCGTTCCGGGCACAACGCTGTCGCAGAGCGATCTCGCCGACCTGCTATCGGTATCGGTAAGCCCGCTCCGGAACGCCTTGAAGATTCTCGAGAACGAGGGCTTCGTCAGCGTGTTGCCGCGCAGCGGTATCCGGATTCGGAAGCCGGACCTCGAACTTATCAAAAACAGCTATCAGCTTCGCAAGATCATCGAGGATGCGGCGATCGTCCGTTTCGCCGAGACATGCCCGCCTGACGAACTGGAAGCCATTCGTCAACGACACCGCGACATCGTCACCAAAGCCGAGGCGAAGGACGCCGACATCCGCGCCGTCTTCGACGAGATGAGCCAGATCGATTGGGGGTTTCACCAGCGGGTGGTCGACTCGCTTCAGAACCCGCTCATCGCCTCGACCTACAAGACCAATCATGAGCGGATCCTGCTGATCCGCCTCGACCGGCACAAGGCGACGCTGCTCTACATCCGCAACACCATGGGCGAGCACGAAGCTGTTCTCGACGCGCTGCTCGACAACGATATCGAAGCCGCCCGCGCCGCCCTCTCCGACCACCTCAACAGCGCCATCCGCCGCGCCATGGGGCTTTAGGCCGGATCCCTGAAGCCCGCGTCCGCGCCGGTGCTCCTGTCGATCTCGTCAACACGGCGTGAACGCTCTATGCATCGGGTCGGGCCGCGTTCGATATCGTTGCGCCGAATTGAATGAAATCCATTTTTGAACTCGGGGGATCATGTCGCCATGAAAATCGTATCCATCCAATCCGCGGGCCTTTCGGGCGAAACGCCCAAGGGCGGCTGGTCGGACGAGCTCGAACCCGAGGACGCCGTCCAGACATTGATCGCCGTACACACCGATGAGGGTTTGGTCGGCTATGGCAGCGTGTTCACCGACGCGCGCTTGGTGGAAGCCGGGCTGGCGGTCCTCGCGCCGCTCTACCGAGACGAGACCCCGCTCGAACCGATGCGCGTCACCGAGAAGGTGGCGCAAAACACCTTCTGGATGGGGCGGGGCGGCACGCTGACCCATGTCGCCAGCGGTGTCGACATCGCGATGTGGGACATCCTCGGCAAGGCGACCGGCCAACCGGTCGGACGCCTGCTTGGCGGTTGCTACCGCGACAAGGTCAAGCCCTACGCCTCGATCCTGATGGAGATGCCCGACCTAACGCGCGAACGGACCGCAGCGATGCGCGCCGCCGGGTTCCGAGCGATCAAGATCGGCTGGGGGCCGTTCGGTCGTCGCGAGAGCGCGAAGCTCGACGAGCAGATCATCCGCGCGGCGCGGGAGGGCGCCGGCGAGGACTGTCTGCTGATGGTCGATGCGGGCGCCAGCGACGCATTCTGGCCGAACGGACTGAATTGGGCGCGGCGCACCGCCGCGATGCTGCAGGACTACGATGTCGCCTGGTTCGAGGAGGCGCTGCCGCCGGACGCGATCGACGATTTCGCCGATCTGCGCGCGTCAAGCCCGATACCGATCGCCACCGGCGAGTGCCTAACGCGGCGCCAGGCGTTTCGACCCTGGCTCGCCGGCCGGGCGCTCGACATCGTTCAGCCCGACGTCACCAAGGTCGGTGGCATCAGCGAGCAGATTCAGATCGCCCGGATGGCGAACGAGTTCGGCGTGAAGTTCGTCGGCCATGGCTGGAACACGGCACTCGGGCTCGCCGCCGATCTACAGGTCGCAGCCGCCGTGCCGACTACCGACTTGGTCGAGTACATCACCGGATCGCCCTACGTCGACGACATCACCGTCGGTGGGTGGACGCTGGATAAGGACGGCTTCCTGCCGATCCCGACCGCCCCGGGCCTCGGCATCGAACTCGATGAGGAGCGGGTTTTGCACTACGCCCCGAACGGCGCGCGGCTCTTCGCGCGGTAGAGGGCGGACGCCGGAGCGTCCGCCCTCCGTGTCAGCGGTCGCCGCCTACTGGGCGACGCAGGTGTCGAAATTGTCGGCGGTGCACTCGTCGAGACCGGTGAAAATCACGTCGTTGAGCGTCTCGCCGTCGACCAGCTGGATCATCACCGTCGGAGCGCGATAGCCCATCTCGAACGGACGCTGGCCGACCTGAGCGTGGCTACGCCCGGCCTTCAACGCGTCCATCTGCGGCGGCAGCGTGTCGCCAGCGACGATGATCATATCCTTGGCGTCGAGCCGATCCTTCACCTGATCGGTCACCTGGGCGTAGGCCTGCGGACCGAACTGGGCCCAGCCGCCGACCAGAATGAACGCATCCAGGTCCGGATTGGCGGTGAACACGTCCTGCATCTGCTGGTTGGCGAGATCGATCTGATCGTTGGTGAACACCGGGCAAGCATCGATCTCCGTCCAACCGGCGCTGCCATCGAGACGGTCGACACCTTCACCACCGCCGATGGTATCGCGGAACCCGGCGGCGCGGGCATTGATGTTATCGGCCGCAACGTTGCCAAGCTGCAGGCAGACCGTACCGCCATCCGGCTTGAGTTCCATCAGATGGCGCGCCATCAGAACGCCCATCAGGAAGTTATCGGTGCCGAGATACGTGGTCCGCAGATCGCGGTCGGACTCGATGAAGTCGGCATCGATGGTCATCACCGGAATCGACGGACTGACCCGCCGGATCATGTTGGCCATCGCCGGCGCGTTCGACGGCGAGATGGCAATCGCCTTGACGTCGGGACGGTTGAGCAGATCCTCGACGACCTGCACCTGGCCGGCCTCGTCCGCGCTCGACGCCGGTCCGGTATAAAGGCACTCGTAGGGCGAGTCGGCGTTCTCGCTCATCCATTTCTGGCAACCGAGATTGACCTGCTCGAAGAACGGATTGTCGAGACCCTTGACGACGATCGCCAGCACATCCTTGGCGGCCGCTCCCGAAACGGCGCCCGCAAGCGCAACCGCCGCCGCACCGACCACCAGTCCAATACGCATTTTCATCATTCCCTCCAACACTAGCCGGGTTTCTTTAGCACCCGATTGATAATATTATCGCATACGCTATGAATAATCAAAATCTTGATGAGCACCCCTCCCTGGCGGGTTAGGCTGGTCGTGTTGCGAAACGAGAGACAGCCGCGCGAATCGATCCGATCCGACGGGGCTTCGCAGAAGCGATCACGGGCGGACAAACGGTCACTCTCCGAGCGCCACACCGGCGATCGAGGGCCCCAGCAGACGAGACGTATCTCATGACCATGACCATCGACGAGACCATCGCCAAGCAGACCCACTCGAATGTCCTCAGCTGGATCGTCAGTCGCCAGGTCTTCTGGGTTTCCGTGGCTGCCTTGGTGGGCTGTATCCTGCTCACGCTTCTCACCGACACGTTCGCCACCGAACGCAATCTCTTCAACGTCACCCGGAACTTCTCGTTCATCGGCATCATCGCGCTCGGCATGACCGCAGTGATCATCACCGGCGGTATCGACCTGTCGGTCGGCTCGGTCGTGGTGTTCGCGGCAATGATCTGCGGCATGTCGATGTCGGGAGGGCTGGTCATCTGGCTGGCGATACCTCTGGCGCTCGGCGGCGCCATGCTGGTCGGTTTCGTCAATGGCGCCGCGATCTCCTGGGTCGGGATGCCGCCTTTCGTCGTCACCCTGGGCTCGCTGTCGATCGTCCGGTCTCTGGCGATGGTGCTTAGCCAGAACAAGATGGTCTACGAGTTCGGCCCGGACCAGGACAAGCTGCTGTGGCTTGGCGGCGGCGACACCCTGGGCATTCCCAATCCCCTCATCGTGCTGATCGCACTGGCCCTGATCACCGGCTTTCTATTCCGGTGGACGACCTGGGGTCGTCATGTCTACGCCATCGGTGGCAACGAAACCGCCGCCCGCCTCACCGGCGTACCGGTCAGCCGGATCAAGATCTCCGTCTACATGTTCGCGTCGTTCCTGGCGGGCGTGACCGGCGTGCTGGAGGTCGGCTGGCTCGGCGGCGTGACCACCAATCTCGGTCAGGCGATGGAGCTGAACGTGATCGCCGCGGCGGTGATCGGCGGCGCTAATCTCGCCGGCGGGATCGGCACCGCGTTTGGCGCCGTGGTCGGCGCCCTGCTCATCGAGGTGATCCGCAACAGCCTGATCCTGCTCGGCATCTCCACCTTCTGGCAGGGCACGTTCATCGGCAGCTTCATCATGCTGGCCGTCGCCTTCGACCGGCTGCGCAAGTCGAGCTAAGTCCTCCCGGTTCAGCCGGGATACCAGACCTTGCGGGGATCGTCCGGCGCACGCTGATAGGTCCATGCCGCCTCGATCAGCCGGTCGAGGTCGTAGGCGGGTCGCCATCCGAGCACGTATTTGGCTTTGCTGTTGTCGAGCCAGGTCGAGTGGTAGTCGCTGACCACATCGACCGAGCCCAAACCGCGCGTGCGGTTGAGATAGGCGGCGACCGCGGCGTAGTCGACCGGCTCGTCCATACAGACGTTGAAAGTCTGCCGGCGGGCGCCAGGATGATCGAGCGCCGCGACAATCGCCGCGATCAGATCGTCGACATGGACGAAGTTGCGCTTGATCGGGTCGCCGTCGGCATCGCGCAGCAACGGGACCGCGCCGGTCTCGCGGGCGCGCTCCGCGATATCCGCTGGGACCATCGTCTTCCAGTCCGGCCCGCCGAACAAATCGTCGCCGAAGGAAAGCGTGTAGCGGAAATCGTCCTTCTCCATGATCCACGGCGCCCGCAGACAGCACCAGTTGAGGTCGTACTGGATGCCGTACTGCTCGATCATCACCTCCTCGAGTACCTTCGACAACGCGTAGCAGCCAGGATAAGCACGATGCGGCATATCCTCGGTGATCGGCTCGGGACGCGGATAGAAGAAGTGGCCGACGCCGGCATCGCCGCCGATCAGAACGAACCGGCTGGCGGTCGGGCTTTCGCGAAACGCCTCAAGCAGCCAGAACAATCCCTTGACGGTGACGTCCATCACCGTCTCTGGGATTTCCTTGCAGGTCGCCAGGTGGACGACATGGGTGACATCGGCGAGTGCCGCATCGACCGCATCGCGATCGTCGATGCTGCCGCGGACCACCGACAGTCGGTCCCGCTCCTCCAGCACCCGATTGTGGCAGAGGGCGCGGATATTGATGTGGGCCAGCGCCGGATCGGCGAGGATTCGATCGATCAATGTGCGGCCAACCTTGCCGGTCGCGCCGGTGACAAGAAGCAGCATGGGCTCGTTTTCCTTCTGATCCATTCAACCAGCGGAGGCCGCCTCAGCGGCGCGGCGGCGCGACCGACGACCGCTCAACCAGCGGGCACTCGACCTTGAGCCGCGGGTAGCGTCCGTTCTGCGGCTCGATCTGGTCGAACAGCAGCTCGGTGGCCTGTGCGGCCATGTCCGCATGCGGCAGCAACACCGTGGTCAACGCCGGTCGCAAATCCCGGGCGATCTCGCGATCGTCGTAACCGACGACCGACATGTCATCGGGGACGCGCAACCCGTTCTCGGCCAGCGCCTCGTAGCAGCCAAACGCCATCAGGTCGTTGGCGCAGAAGATCGCGGTCGGCCGATCTTCGAGGGCGAGCAGCGCCAGGGTCTGTTCATAACCGGCGCGGGTCTCCCAGTTGCCAGGACGGACAAGCTCGGGGTCGAACGGTATCTCGGCCTCCGACAGGGCGCGTCGGTATCCCTTCAGCCGGTCGCGAGAGGCGTCCATCCACGATTGACCGTGGATGTGGGCGATGCGCTGGTGGCCGGCACGGATCAGATGGCGGGTCGCGGTGTAGCCGCCGAGGAGCTCGCCGGGGACCACGCTCGGCAAGGCGTTGTCGGCCACATAACAGTTCAGCAAGACGACGGGCAAACGTCGCGAAAAGCCCGGATCGGTGACCCGGCGGGTCAGGATCGTGGCGAAGATCAGCCCGCGCAGCGGCAGCCCGGCCATCTGCTCCCGCACCGCCGCTTCGAGATCGGCATCCCCCTTGGTGAAGGACGCGCTGACCAGCAGGCCGTTCTGCCAGACTTGTTCATGCACCGCTTCCAGCGCCTGTGCCGACCACGGATCGGTGGCGATTTCGTCGGCAACAAAGCCGATGGTGTTGTTGACCTTCGGCCTGGCAACCGAACGGCGGACGAGATCGTAGCCCAGTTCGTCGGCCGCCTGCCTGACCCGCTGACGCGTGTCGGCCGACAGCCGAGCGCCAGCCACGTTGTTGAGGATCAGGGACACGGTGGTCTGCGACACGCCAGCGGCCTTGGCGACGTCGGTCATGGTGGGGCGGCGGCTCCGCGATCGCGTCGAGGCTCTGTCGTTGGTTTCGGGGAAATCGTTGGTCATCGAGGGCGGAAAGATGCCTCCTTGCGTCGTGTTTCGGGCGGCGCTGTAGGCACCATCAGTGCTTGTTAGCGACCGCGTCCGCGCGATGCACGTGCCGGCGAACAGCCTGAAGTTGCCGCCGCAGGCCGCGGGATAGCCGGATGCTAAACCGCCATCGCGGGCACACGCATATTCTTGACTAATATTAGCATCAATGCGATGGTGTTGTGAAGACGTGGCGTCAGGTCCTGGCGTGCCGTCGACGGACCTAAGGTCCAATTTGCGATCCAATGGGAGGGAACCTATGCGGAAGATTCTACTGGCCGGTATCTCGACCGCATTCGCCTTGTCCGGCGCAATGGCCATCGCCGACGACAAAAAACAATTGGTGTTCGTGGTCAACGCTGCCTCGGACTTTTGGAAGCTGGCCGAGGCTGGCGTGAAGAAGGCGCAGGCCGACCTGCCCGACTACGAGCTCCTGTTCCGCTATCCGGCACAAGGCACGGCCGCGCTTCAGAACGCGCTCATGGACGATCTGGTCGCCGCGGGTGCCGACGCCATCATGATCTCGTCGGTTGACCCCAAGACCTCGATCGACGCCTTCAACCGGATTGCCGCGCAGATTCCGCTGTTCACCACTGACAGCGACGCGCCGGACAGCGAGCGGATCGCGTACATCGGCTCATCGAACGTCGCGGCTGGCGAGCAGGCAGGTGAAATCGCAAAGACGGCCCTGCCCGATGGCGGCAAGTGCATGGGTTTTGTCGGCTTCCTCGGCGCGGACAACGCGGTTGAGCGTATCCAAGGCTTCCGCGACTCGGTTGCCGGCAGTGGCATCGAACTAGTGGACGTGCGTGGCGACGATGTCGACTTCGCCCGCGCTCGCAGCAACGTTGACGACGTTCTGGTCGCCAACCCGGAGATCAACTGCATGGTCGGGTTCTATTCCTACAACCCGCCGAAGATCTACGAAGCGCTGCAAGCCGCGGGCAAGCTCGGCCAGATCACGGTGATTGCCTTCGACGAAGACCCGATCACCCTCGGCGCTATTCGCGATGGCCATTTTTCCGGAACGGTGGTGCAGCAGCCTTACGAATGGGGCCTGCAGGGCATGCACCTGATGGCGAAATATCTCAGCGGGGACGCCTCCGGAATCCCGGACGACGAGCTGATCATCGTCCCGACCAAGATCATCGACGCGGACAATGTCGACGCGTTTGAGGCGGACCTGAAAGCGAAGATCAACAGCTGATCTCACTGATCCGCAGGGCCGGCGCGGAGGTCGTGCCGGCCCCTCTCCTCCAGCCCCTGCAACGCGGACGGTTACGCCCGCGACGGGAGGGGCTACACTTCGTTCCCATGGCTGACGCGTTCCTCGAACTCGATTCGATCACCAAGACCTATCCAGGTGTCAGGGCACTTGATTCGGTCAGCCTGTCGGTCGCGCCCGGTGAGGTGGTTGGACTGATCGGCGAGAACGGAGCCGGGAAGTCGACCCTGATGAAGGTGCTCGGCGGGGTGACGGCACCGACACTCGGAACGATCCGCATCGACGGCGTGGAGCGCGACGCGATGACCGTCAGCGAGGCGATCGACGCCGGCATCGCCTTCGTCCATCAGGAACTGAACCTGTTCGAGAACCTCGACGTCGCCGCCAACATCTTCATTGGCCGCGAGCCCAGGCAGGGGCCGCTTCGCCTGGTCGACCGCAAGAAACTTCGGGAATCGGTCGCGCCGCTCTTGGACCGCCTCGAAGTCGATTTTGGCCCCGACACGATGGTGTCGGAGTTATCGATCGCGCAACGCCAATTGCTCGAGATCGTTAAGGCCCTGTCGATGGAGTCACGCGTCGTCATCATGGACGAGCCGACGTCGAGCCTGACCATCTCCGAAACCGAACGCCTGCTCAAGGTGGTCGCCGATCTCAAGGCGGACGGCGTAAGCGTCATCTTCGTGACTCACCGTCTGAATGAACTGCACGCCTGCGCCGATCGCGTCGTCGTGCTGCGCGACGGCCGGCTCGCCGGCAACCTTGCCAAGGACGAGATCTCCCACGCTGCGATGATCCGATTGATGATCGGTCGGGATCTGAAATCGCTCTATGTGCCGCCGGCCGCACCGCCCGGCGACACGCTGTTCTCCATCACCGATGCGCGGACGGAGGCCTACCCCCACCACCCGGTCAGCCTCTCGGTGCGCAAGGGCGAAATTCTTGGTCTCGCCGGACTTGTCGGCTCCGGCCGGACCGAGCTCGCCCGTGCCGTCTTCGGGATCGACGCGCTGCTGGCCGGCGCAGTCGATCTTGCCGGCGAACGCCTGGCGATCGCCACACCGAGTGATGCCATCGGCCGGGGCCTCTATCTTGTGCCGGAGGACCGCAAACAGCACGGCGCGGTGCTCGAATTCTCAATCACCGCCAACATCTCGCTGCCGCAACTTCGTCCGCTGTCCAGGCGCGGTGTCATCGACCGACGACAAGAGCGCGACATCGCCGAAACACAGCGGCGGAAGCTGAATGTCCGCACGCCCAACGTGGCGGCTGAAGTCGGGTCGCTGTCCGGCGGCAACCAGCAGAAGGTGGTCCTGGCGCGCTGGTTGTCGATGAAACCGCGGGCGATCATCTTCGACGAACCGACGCGCGGAATCGACGTCGGCGCGAAGCAGGAAATCTATGACATGCTACGCGGATTGGCCGACGCCGGCGTCGCGATCCTGATGATCTCCAGCGACATGGAGGAGGTCATCGGCGTCAGCGACCGGATCGCGGTGATGTGCGAGGGCCGAGTCAGTGGCATTCTCGATCGCCCCGATTTCAGTGAAGAAAACGTCCTGAAGCTGGCCGTGGGCCACGCCAGTCATTGAGGTCGCCAAATGCAGAAGAAAGATATCGGTCTGCTCGTCCTGATCCTGGTGGTCGGCGCAACGGTCGCCATCATCAATCCGCTGTTCCTGTCGCCGATCAATCTGGCCAACACCGCCAATCTGGTCGGCCTGTTCGGCCTGATCGCCATCGGCCAGGGCTTCGTCATTATTACCGGCGGCATCGACCTGTCGGTCGGCTCGGTCGTCGCCTTGCTCGGCGTGCTGTTCGTCGACCTGATCGTCGACGTGGCGGTTCCATGGCCGGTCGCCGCCTTGCTGATGCTGATCGCTGGTGTCGTGATCGGCCTCGCCCACGGGTTCCTAATCACCCGGCTCCGGCTGCAGCCATTCATCGTCACGCTATGCGGACTGCTCATCTATCGCGGTATCGCGCGATTCTACACCGCGGATGCGACCGAAGGGTTTGGCTTTGGAGTCAGTTTCCCGGCGCTGGAGTGGCTGACCACCGGCCGCACACTCGGCGTGCCCCACTCGTTCATCGCCATGCTGGTGATCGCCGCCTTCCTGTGGATGGTGCTCCACCGCTCGGTGTTCGGCCGCTACCTCTATGCGGTCGGCCGAAACGAGGAGGCGGCACGGTATTCCGGTATCCCGACCGCCCGGGTGATCATCTCGGCCTATGTCATCTGCTCAGTGCTGACGGCGATCGCCGCGATCTTCTTCGCTATGTACACCCGATCGATCTCGCCGGCTTCGCACGGCAATTTCTACGAGCTCTACGCGATTGCCGCGGCGGTACTCGGCGGTTTTTCGCTCCGCGGCGGCGAAGGTTCGATCATCGGTGTCGTGCTGGGGACGATTCTGCTGCAGGTGCTCCAGAACCTGGTCAACCTGCTCGGCATCCCGAGCTCGTTGAATTTCGCGGTCATGGGCTCGGTGATCCTGGTCGGGGTGATCGCCGACCAGCGTTTCTCCGATTTCCGCACCCGTCGCGCGGCGGCGCGCAGCCGTTTCGACGCGGAAGCCCAACGCAAGGTGCCGGCGGAATAGGGAAATCGAGCCCTTCGGCGGGGTTGCCGTGAGCGAGTGCGGAAGTTGGTGAATAGAGAAACCTCTCGGCCCCGCGATGCGCCCTGATGGCCGCCTCAGCTCAACTCCGCCGGGGCGCCACCGGTGAGGGGTTGGCCCATCGCCTCGCCGATGGCATCGGCGATGTCGTCCTGAATCATAAAGGTGTTCCGGATCTGGTCGTCATAAATACCCGACCAAACGAGGAAGCCGTTGGCAGCGTCAGCCAACTGAGCCTCGACGCGTAGCCGGTCATCGACGCGACGGACGGTGCCTTCAAGGATGTAGTCAACGTTGAGCCCCTCACCAATCGATCGAAGGTCCTGAGGCTTGGCAGCGCACTCGGACGCTGATGAGCGCCCCGGGATGCGAAGATCGCTGCGCTGCGCGAGCGCGTTGATGATCTCGATGGTCAAGCCTTCGCCGAAACGCTGTCCCTCTTCCGATCCCGCGACAGGATGAAACGGAAGGACCGCGACGGACGTTCTTTCGTCACTACGCGGGGATATGGACGAGAACGCGCCCTCTAGATGAGGTATCGCCGCCAGTACGAGCACCACAGAGAGCCCGCCCAACGCGGCATAGTCGACCCATCGTCTTGCTAAGCCGGGACGCGATTCCGAAGCTTGCGCGGATGTTGCGGTTGATGGACGAAGATCCGACGCCCAGGCGATGACACACGCGACGGGAAAGCCAACCGCCAACCCAACAAGCGTTAGCGTGTCGACCCATTCGGGCAAGCCGAGGGAGGCTTCTAGGGCGAGTGTCACCTGGATACAAAGCCACGCCGCCACCAAGTAGACCCCCGCGACCCGGACTATGCTGTGTCGCGAGATGACACTCAGAACACGACGGTATCGGCTTCTAGCCATTCCGGTTCCTGAGGCCGGCGATAGAGGCTTATCCGGTGACTGGTTTGTGTGATCGTTCATCGTAAACAAGCACATAGGCGTCGTGCGTCCGGACAACAGAGACGAACGTCACACTCGACAAGCACTCGTAATAAGCAGGCGTGTCTTGCCGAGACGACCAATTCACCCGCAGGTGAAATCATCCTCGCCCACTGGTCGGCATTGGTCGGGCCAGCCGCGTTCCTGCCAATACGTCACCAGGCCCATATCCCTGATAATCGACTTGAACTGCGGGTCGTCGCCGATGACGTCGACCAGGTTCCAGGGGAGTAGCGAGAGGTGAATGCGGCGATTCGTATCCAGCGAGTAGTAGCGGAACGCTTCAATCAACAGGTCGAGGCCCCCGATCGCATTGAGTAGTCGGTAGCCGACGAGGACGTCGTCCCGGTTTTCCTCGAAGAAGGTCTCCGGATCCTGTGTCTCGGCCGCGTCGATGAGAGCGAGAACATTGTCGCGCCACTCGGTCGGACAGGCCGCGCAGGTCGCGACGAAACTGCGAAGCTGATCGATCTCCCCTGTGCCGA
Source organism: Bauldia sp. (assembly GCF_965232525.1). Classification (GTDB taxonomy): domain Bacteria; phylum Pseudomonadota; class Alphaproteobacteria; order Rhizobiales; family Kaistiaceae; genus Bauldia. The sequence continues at coordinate 4,342,959 of NZ_OZ246980.1, forward strand.
ACCGGTAGCCGATGACCCGACGCATGGCCGACGCTCGGAAGGCTGAGCTGGTCTCGACGATGTACTCGAGGTTCTCCAGGCCGGTTTCGCTCGGTGCCGCCTGCCACTCGTAGAGCGCCTGGAGAAGATCGTAGAATTCGTTCTCCGGGTCGAGCGCACGCATCTCCTCCGCCATGGCGATGGCCTGATCGTGATAGCCGACGACCGCGAGCAGCTGGCTGTACTCCTTCATCACGCGATGATCGCTGGGATCGCTGGTCAGCGCCGACCGGTACTCGTCCTCGGCGGCACGCCATAGCCGGTTACGAAGATAGACGTTGCCAACCGCCTGCTCGACGATCGGCAGCGTCGGATCGAGGCTTTCCGCCTGCGTCGCGGCGTGCTGGGAATTGCGGTAGTAGACAGCGGGAATGACCTCGCGGCCATCGACGGTGTCGACATAAAGCGGCACGAACGAGTAGACGATGGAAAGCGCCGCCCAACCGGCGGCGAACTCCGGATCGATCGCAACACTTTCTTGCAAGAGCTGCATGGCGTTGACCAGGCTCTCGCCCCGCGCGTCGAGAAACGGGATCGCAGCGAGGTAGAGGCCGTAGGCTCGCGGATCGCTGGTTCGCATATCCTCGAGGACAGTTGAATCGATCCCCAAAGGCTGCTCCAGGGCGACGCCGATCGCGTTAGCGATTTGCTGCTGAACGACGAAAATGTCGCCCATGCTGTACTCGTAGACATTCGACCAAACCAGAAAGCCGTCATCGGCCTGCACAAGCTGGGCCTCGACACGCAACTGGTTCTCGAAACGACGGACGCTGCCTTCGAGGATGTATTCGACGCCAAGCGTTTCTCCGATCGCCCGTAGGTCGTCCGGCTGATCACGATAGAGAAACGTCGAGGTACGCCCCGGCACGCGGAAACTCCCGGCCCGCGCCAGCGTATTCATGATCTCGATGCTCAGCCCGTCGCTGAACGTCTGGTCATCGCTGTCGTCACTGAGATTCTTGAAGGGCAGCACGGCAATCGACGTTCTCCCGTCGGCGCTACCGGTCGGATCGGAGAGGGCGTAACGATCAGCGAGCTGCCAGGCCGTCAGCCCAACGACGGCCACGATACCGACCAGCGCGACGTAGTCGATCATCCCGCTGCCGGTGTCGCGCTTGCCAGGTGGGGCTGGGCCGGTTCTCTCAAGACCATCCGGTGTCCGCTCGTATGCCCAGGCCATGATCGCCGCGATCGGCAAGCCGATGGCGAGCAACACGGTCACCAATGTGTCGGTCCAATCCGGCAGCCTGAGTGTTGTCTCAAGCGCCAGGACAACCTGCAGGCAGAGCCAGGCGACGACGACATAAATACCGGCGACGCGGACGACGTGACGTCGGCGCAGTTCCCCGAAGAAGCCCGCGAGGCCCCCCGGTTCCGACCCGCCTTCGTTCGCGCCTGACGGCAAGGCATCGGTGGCCGGGGGCACTGGATTGGTAGAAGCCGCATTGGCCATCGGCTGGCTGGAAGCGGATTCGATGGCGCCGGATGTAACTGACATTGCCGACCCTGGCGCCGCAATCGGGGGCGTGGGAGCCGCAAGGGCAAACGGCGGCCCATCCTTTGGCCAGTCGAGCCGGTTGTGCTTGCAATAATCCTTGAGGTTTGAAGCGGCGTAGGTGAATGCCCGCTTCCGCGCCTCCAACGGCAGACGCTTGTGGGTGAAGTTCAACCCTGCGGCGACGCGCGCCAACAGGTATTGGTTGGTCAGGAACGACAGGCGGTTGCTCTCGCGGCGATCGATCCAACTGGTCACCCCTTTCCGCAGTGCGCGGATCAGCTCGAGCAGGCCGAGATCGTCGGCCCGCAATTGGTGATCGTCGTCGGGATAGCCGAAATGGCTGAGCGCATGGAGAAGCGAGTTCCACTCCTCCTGACTGGCGTCGCCGCGTTCGGCCAGCAGCGTCGCGATCTCGAAATACGCATGATCGTAGAACAGAAACTGGTCGCTCTCGTACATGGCGAGATCGATCAAGTAGTAGGTGGGGTCGGGCGACAACGGGCGACCGACCAGAACGTTGTTGCCGTGCAGATCGCAATGGCAATGGCCCTTGACGCCCCTGAGCTGGAGCCGTTCCGGCAAATCCGGCGTCGCAACGGCAAAGGCAATGGGGTTGGGCAGCCAGTGCCCCTCGAAGACGACACTGCGGATGTCGAGTGAGAGCCCCGACTCATCCATGAAATCGCCGAGACGCCCTCCCCTTTCCGGCTCCAGGCGGTGGCCGAGCCAGGACCGCAACAGATCGGTCGGCATATAGATGCCGTCGCTCAGCCGATAGTTCTTGTTCCAGTCGTCGAGAATACCCCGGGAGAACTCCTTGACGACCGAGAGCTGCCGGTCATAGGCACAGGAGATCCACGGTTCGACATATTCAAGCCCGCGCGCCGCAACTGTTGACAATACCGCGACCTGATGGCCGTGCAGCAGGGACTGAATCAGTTTGGGCAGATGGGCTGCCGCAAATTCCGGCGCATCGGCAATCGCTTGGCGATGGAGTTCGGCCTCGGCGTTGAGCCAATCGTCCGGGTCGGGAACCTCGTCCAGCTTGAGAATCGCCTGCCCGGCAAACGCCTCGCACTCGATGTCAACCGTGAAGACCAGCGCGCCGGACCGACCGCCCCCTAGCTGGCGATTCAGATAGATCTGGCCAGTGACCCCCCACTGCTTATTCAGGACCGGCAAGATGTCGCGGTAGGACTCCGGCCAGGGAAGTCCGCTGCTCGCGGTCGCGCCGTCAGTCACAGACATCCGGTTCTCAAAAATACGTTTCCCGAGCGTTGTCGTTCCGGCGTGCCTGGGCCGAACATCAAACCGACTCTCAACGCGCTAACCCCCTCGCGGTCAAGCGTGTATTTGTGCTGGATAGTTTATGTCGATCCGGTAACAAAATCGATATGGCGATCTGCGGGACCGCCGAATTCCGATGACTAGCGCCATTCCAGCAATGCAACCGGCGTGCCGATCTCGATCTCATGGCCGCTCGGGGTCAATGCTCCGGTCGCCGCATCGCGTGAAAAGCTGACGACACAGTTGCTGTTCTGGTTGGCGGTCAGCACCCATCGGCCATCGGCGGTAACAATCATGTCACGTGGCTCGAGGCCGCCACTCTCGGTCTCGCCGGTCTTGGTCAGCCGTCCACTGGCGCGGTCGAACGCGAGCACCGCGACGTGGGACTGGCGTCGCCCGGTAATATAGACATGCCGCTCGTCCGGCGAGAGCCGGATTGCCGCGACCGATCCGTCGGTGCCGGCCGGTACGGGAAACGCCTCGACGGCCTCCTGATGTTGCCAACCGCCACTGTCATTGTCAGCGGTCAAGATTGAAATAGTCTCGCCGAGCTCGTTGGCAACCAACGCGACACCGCCGTCGGTGGTGATCGCCATGTGGCGTGGACCGGCACCTGCCGGTACCGCGCATTCCACGATCTGCGCTTGGGACGATGTATCGGAGGCCGGCGTAGCGTAGGTTGCGACCCGATCGGTGCCGAGATCGACCCCATGAAGCCGCGTTCCGTCGGCATCGAACGCGACGTAATGGGCGTGCGGTCCCTCCTGCCGCTTCGGGTTGGGCCCGGTTCCGGAACGCTTGAAGTGCGTCGCGAGCGCTCCAATGGTGCCGTCGGCGTTCAACGGGAACAGCGCGAAGTCGCCGGTCCCGTATTGGGCTGTCGCCAGCCACCGTCCATGCGGGTCGCAAGCGAGGTGGCACGGGAATTCGCCGTCGATCCTCTGCCGGTTCAACGGTTCGAGATCCCCGGTTTCGCCGATCGCATAGGCTTCCACCGCCGAGCCCGCTTCGGCGGACACCTCGTTGACCGCGAAAAGAATACGACCATTCGGATGCAACGAGAGATAGGACGGATTCGTGCTCTTGGCCGCCAATGACGCGGCGCTCATCTCACCGGTATCGGGATCGAACGCAAACCGATGGATGCCTTCCCCCGCAGGCTCGAAACCACCAACCGACCGGGAATAGGTGCCGACGAAAAACGTAAGTGCCATTGCAATCCTCTCGCCTTCCCACGCGCCGCCCCTTATCCCCGGAGCGGCGGCGAATGGCTACCCCTCGTCGTGCGCGAATCCGCCTTGGGACGTCGCGCACAACGATTTCCGCGATCTCACATCACGCCTGCTTCGGGCGGCGCGGATTTGACCGTCGGATCGGCATAGCGCTGTTCCGGAAACACCGAGAACCAGTCAGGGCGGCCGGGGTCGCGATCGTAGGCGTAGCCGCCAGTGCGTTGATAATGTTCAGCATATTGAGCGAGCTTGTCGCGATCGACTTCAACACCGAGGCCGGGTCCAGCCGGCAACGCGATGGCGCCGTTGTGATAGGTGAGCTTCCCACCAACGATGATGTCATCGGTGAGGTGATGGTAGTGAGCATCGGCGGCGAAACTGAGGTTCGCCAGGCTGGCGCCGAGATGCAGCATCGACGCGAGCTGGATGCCGAGTTCGCCGGAGGAGTGAACCGCCGCGCCGAACTGGAACGTCTCCAGCACCTGCCCGGCCTTGTACGCCTGCCTCAGTCCGCCCCAGAAGGTGGTATCGAGCAGGATGATGTCGACCAGATCGTGTTGAATGCACTGCGCCAGCTGCTCGAAGTTGACCACGACGGCGTTGGTCGCCGTGGGGATGCGGACGAAGTGCCGGAGCCGCCGCATGCCTTCAAGCCCCCAGGTCGGGTCTTCGAAGTAATCGTTGTTGAGATCCTCGATGGCGTGACCGACCCGGACCGCCTCTTCGACTGACCACACCGAATTCGGGTCGAGCCGAAGCTTGTCCTCCGGGAACGCGGCACCCAGCGCCCGGAAGACTTCGATGTCATGCTCCGGTGCGAAGTGGCCGCCCTTCAGCTTGTGGGTGGTGAAGCCGTACTGAGCTTTGAGGTCGCGGACTTGGGCGACGATCTCATCGGCATAGGTCTCGCCGCCCGCGCCGGTCACGGGATTCTCATAGCGGTAGAAGATGTAACTGGCGAACGGGATCGTCTCCCGCACCGCGCCACCGAGCAAGTCACAGGCGCGGACGCCGAGTGTCTTGCCGGCTAGGTCCATGCACGCCATCTCGATCGCCGCGTGGAGCTGCATGCGGTTGTTGTAGAGCGACCCGACCGGGTTCATGATCTTCCAGCGCAATTGCTCGAGCTGCAGCGGATCGTGACCGATCAGGTAGGGCGCCAGGCCGGTGATCGCGGCTTCCGCGGACGCGCCACCACCGCCCAACTCACCGAAACCGCTGAGCCCGTTGTCGCCGACGATCTCAACGATGGTGCGCACGAACCGCCCCCAGTGGGCGCCGTTGGAGTGACGTAGTGGCGCTTCGAGCGGAACCGCGACGGTCGTCGCCTTGACCTCGACGATTTTCATGCCCCAGTCCATCGGTACGGATCGGCCGGGCCCTCGCGCTGCACCAACTCCAAACACGGATCGCAGCAGCGACCACGTCCCCGACCTACACGATAGACCACTTCACTCCTCCCCATTAGCTCGCCTACTAGCTGGTTGCTTATACAAGATCTGTCCAATCAGGGAGCGCCGAGCACGATCCTACGACCCCTAGAGGGCGATCTATGGATTGTCGCGGCGGGCCGCATTCGGCCGCGGCAACCAAGGCGCCATCATCGCGGCGAGGCTCAATCTGGCCGCTGATCTCGGCTGCCGGCACGTCTTCACGGAAACCGGGGGAACGGTCGAAGGTGACCGGCAGCACTCCTATCGCCATATCCTCAAGGCCGGCTTTGTCGAGTCGGTCCTGCGACTGAACTACGCGCCAAACGCCGGCTGACCGCCATCGTTGCCACCTGGTTTCGATGCCGGCCGTCCCGTTCGATTTGCATCGGCACTGCGTCTTGGGACAAAAACCCGGAACGATCATACCGAGTCGAACAGAGCATCGTGTCCATGTCGCACGCCGGTTTCGTTGAGCGATTGCAAGCGCGCATCCAGGATGACGACAGTGACGATCCGCTTTACCGGCGGATCGCCGACGAGATTTCCGAGGCCATCGACGACGGCCTGATCAAGCATGGCCAGCATCTGCCCAGCGAGCGGACGCTGTCGAAAGACCTCAGCGTTTCGCGCGTAACGCTGCGCAAGGCGCTGGAGAGCTTGTTTGAGGACGGCGTTCTTCTGCGTAAGCAGGGAGCGAAAACGATCGTCGCACCGCGTCTGGAAAAGGCGGTGTCGGCCCTCACCGGTTTCTCGGAGGACATGCGCGCCCGGGGGCGCGAGCCCGGGGCCCGTTGGTTGTTCAGAGCCGTCACGGCGCCGACGCCGAAGGAAGCGTTGATGCTGGGCATTCCCTCCAACACGACGGTCAGCCGCCTCGAACGGGTCCGGCTTGCCGACGACGAACCGGTCGCCATCGAACGCGCGACCATCCCTTCCGTGGTTCTTCCCGATCCTTACCTCGTCGACACATCCCTCTACGCGGCGCTGGAGGTGTTGGGCGCGCGACCGATGCGTGGCATGCAGCGGATGCGGGCCGTGGCCGCCAATAACCGGGACGCCCAGATCCTGAAGTGCGAGCCCGGCGCGCCGATCTTCTGTGTCGAACGTCGATGCTTTGCCGCCGACGATCGCTGCGTCGAATTCACCGAGACCCGCTACCTTGGCACCGCCTACGACTTCGTCACCGACTTGAACTGAATAAGACCAGTTAAATACCACTTGCATTACTGGTATGAAGTGATAGCGTCTGCGGCGAGGGAGAACGCAGGTGCTGGAACGGCTGAAGAACGGGATTATCGTGTCCTGCCAGCCGGTGGTCGGCGGGCCGATGGACAAGCCCGAGATCATCGCCGCCTACGCCCAGGCAGCGCTCGACGGCGGTACCACCGCCCTGCGGATCGAGGGCCTGGCCAATCTCGCCGCCGTACGGGCGGTAACCAAGGCCCCCATCATCGGCCTGGTCAAACGCGATCTCGCCCAATCTGATGTCCGTATCACACCGCTTGTCGAAGACGTTGTCGCCCTGGCGGAACGAGGCGCCGACATCATCGCCGTGGACGTCACGTCACGGCCGAGGCCGGTCGCTATCGCCGAGCTGTTCGCAGAGATCAAACGTCAAGACCGACTGATCATGGCTGACTGCGCGACAATCGACGACGCGCGCGCAGCGTCCGGCTCTGGCGCCGACATCCTCGGAACAACCCTGTCCGGCTACCTCGGTGGGCCGGTTCCATCGGAACCCGACTTCGATCTGCTGGCCGCGCTCCCGGCACTCAACCGCTTCGTTGTCGCCGAGGGGCGCTATCAGCGTCCCCACCAGGTCGCTCGTGCTGTGTCGCTCGGTGCTGACGCGGTTGTCGTCGGCTCGGCGGTGACCCGTCCGGAACACATCACATCGTGGTTCGTCGATGCCATGGCGCGGCCGAATGCGACAGAGGCCGGTTATGGCTAAATCGACCGCCACCCTCGGGATCGATATCGGCGGCAGCAAATCGCTGGTCGCATTGGTCGACGGTGGCACGGTTCGCGATAGCCGCGAGATGCCAACCGTGCCGGTCACCGACCCGGCGGTCTGGATCGACGCAGCGCGCCAGGCGGCAGCGCCTTGGGATGGGACCTACGACAACGTTGCCGCGGCCGTCTCGGGCCTGGTCACCGATGGCACCTGGCGCGCCCTGAATCTGAAGACGCTGCAGTTCTCCGGGGCGTATCCGCTGCTGGACCGAATTGGCGAAGCGTTCCAGCGGCCAGTGTTCGCCGTCAACGATGCTCAGGCGGCGGCCTGGGGCGAATACCGCTTCGGCGCCGGCGTCGGTCGCGATCTCGTGTTCCTGACCATATCCACCGGGCTCGGCGGCGGCATCGTGCTCGACGGAGCATTGCGCCGGGGCGCGCGCCAGCTCGCCGGCCATTTCGGCCTCGTGCCGCCGGACCTCACCCGCTCCGGTCCGGGCGACCGGATCGAAGACCAAGCAACCGGTCGGTGGATGGTCACCGAGGCGAACCGCCAGGGCCGGAGCGTCGCCGAAGCCCGCGCTGTCTTCGCCGCCGCGCGCGATGGCGCGGCCTGGGCCGATGCGATCATCGAGGAAAGCGCGCGCCGGGTGAGCCGGCTCTGCGCCGCGATCCAGTTAACCTTCGACACCGACCTCATCGTGGTCGGCGGCGGGATCGGTCTGGCGCCTGGCTACCTCGATCGCGTCACCAAACAACTCGAGGCCATTCCCCCCGACCTCCGTCCTGAACTGCGGCCGGCCCAACTCGGCGCCCACGCCGGCGTTGTCGGAGCCGCCGACCTCGCCCACGCCATTCCCACCGACATCCCACACCAACAGGAGGAATCATGACCCAGATACGTTTCCTGAAGACCACGGCACTTGCCGCTGGGATTCTCGCTACAAGTGCCTTCGCTGCATCCGCCGAGGTTACGGTGCTCGGCTGGCCCGGCGGACCGGAAGAAACCGCCTTGCGCGCGGCAGCCGAAGCCTACAACGCCATGGACGGCGTCAGCGATGACGACAAGGTGTCGCTGATCTTCTTCAACCGCGAAGGCTTTTTCGACAAGCTTCAGGCGGACATGGCCGCCGGCACCGATGCCTTCGACGCCAACCTGATCGCGACCTATTCGATCGGCCGCTACGCACCGTTCATGGAAACCGTCGACCTCGGCGACGGAGCCGCCGACGTGTTCGGTGACGCGGTCCTGTCGACCATGCAGTTCGACGGCGACCAATACGGAGTGCCCACCGATCTGTCGCTGCACTTCATGTACTATCGTAGCGACCTGGTCGACGCGCTCCTCGCCGACGACGAGGCCAAGGCGCGCTATGCGGAGATCGCTGAGGAGTATCTCGGTGAAGCCCTCGAACCGAAAGCACCGGACGAATGGACGTGGCCGGACTATGCGGCGACCGCCCTCTACTTCTCGCAGTCCGTCAATCCCGACAGCCCAACCCGCTACGGCACCGTGCTGCAGATGAAGAACCTGCTCTTCAACATGATGGTCTTCCATTCGCTGCCGCGGTCTTTTGGCGCCAACTGGATGGACGCCGACGGCAACATCACCGTCGATTCGGAGGCCTATCGCGAGGCGCTCGAACTCTACAAGCTGCTCTACGACGCCGGCGCCTCGCCCGGTGACTCGCTGTCATACGAGTACGCCGAGGCCAACGCCGCGTTCGCGTCCGGCCAGGTCGCGGCAATGATGCAGTGGAACGCGGCAGCGGGCGATCTGCTCGACGCCGAAAAGTCGCCAGCGGTTGCCGAAGTCACCCAGACCATGGCGCCGCCGGCGGGACCGGAGGGCCGGTTCACCCACGTGCACGGTCTCGGCCTCGGCATCAACGCCAATGGCAACAACAAGGAGGGTGCCGCCAAGTTCCTGCAATGGCTGGCGACGCCTGAAGCGATGACGATCTATGCGACAAACGGCGGTGCGCCCGGCCTCTCCGGCGCGGCCCTCGATGCGGTTGCCGATGCGCGTCCGGACCTGGTCCCACTCGGCGATTACGCCGCCAACTACGGCTTCGTCATGAACGGCGGCACCTCCGCGAGTGCGCTACCGGTCTATGAACTCCAGGCCAAGGAGTTCACCGGCTATTGGGCCGATTCCCAATCGCTTGACGACGCACTGGCGAACGCCGAAACCGGGATGGCCGAGCTACTGAAGTAAGCGGCCGACCTAAGCACCAAGACGATCGGCGGCGGTGGCGCCGCCGGTCCCGCATCAGGACGATAACGCCTTGAAGGTCTCGCGCCGCCTCGAAGACCCCGTCCTGTCGGCGCCGATGGTGCTGTTCCTGCTGGCGCTGCTCGGCTTTCCGGCCGTCCTCAACATCCTCTACAGTTTCTCGACCGTCACCTTCGAGACACTGCGCGCACCGTCCTTCGCCGGCCTCGTCAATTACGCCTCGGTTCTCGCCGACCCGGAGTTCTGGGGTGCGGCGTGGTTCTCGCTGCGTTTCGGCGCGCTCACCGCGGTCCTTGAAACCGTCATCGGCCTCTTCCTCGCCGTGTTCCTGGCGCCGCTGCTGCGCCAACGGCCGTGGCTGATGGCGGTGCTGATGATGCCGATGATCATCGCCCCGGCAATGATGGGGCTGATGTATCGGCTGCTCCTGCACGAATTCGTCGGGACCTTGCCCTACTATCTGTTTCAGTGGTTCGGCAACAGCCCGGCGTTCCTCAGTCCCGAATGGGTGTTCTGGACAGTGGTCGTCATCGAGACCCTGCAGTGGACGCCGTTCACCCTGCTTCTCCTCTACATGGCCTATGAGAGCATCCCGCAGGATGTGAACGAAGCCGCCGCGATCGATGGCGCCAGCAGTTGGACGACGTTCACCGAGATCGAACTGCCACTGATGCTGCCGACCGTCTATGTGGCGCTGGCGATCCGGTTCATCGACGGATTCCGGGTCTTCGACAACATCTTCGTGCTCACCGGCAGTGGCGCCGGCGGCGCAACAACATCGATGTCTATCTATATCTACCAGTCGTTCTTTCGTTCCACCGAGATCGGCAGCGCCGTCGCGGCGTCTGTGCTGTTGTTCGTCGCGGCCTTTGCCGTTCTTTACGTCGCTAACCGGGTCCTGTTTCGGCGGAAGGTGGCGGCATGAGCGACAAGCTACGTCCGCTGCGCTGGGCCGTGCTCGGCTTCTTCGCGTTTTTGCTCAACTTCCCGGTGATCGCCACCCTCGCGACCTCGTTCAAGACGCCGCGGGAGCTGGTATCGAATGCTGGCCTGTTCGTCCGCGAGCCGACACTCACCAATTACGGCGCCGTTCTGCAGGTCTCCGACCGCCTCAACATCTACGAATATCTGACCAACAGCCTCATCATCGCCGCGATCGGTGCGATCCTGCCGCTGATCCTGTGCTTCCCGATGGCCTATACGATGGCGCGACGCGGCTACGGGCGCGCTGTGCTTCTGCCGGTGGTAATCAACCTGCGAACCCTGCCGCTGATCATTTTCGCGATTCCCATCTACATGATGTACCAGACGCTCGGCCTACTCGACACACGGCTGGGCCTCGGCCTGATCCTGGCGATCGTCAACATCCCGCTCACTTTGATCATTCTGGTGAACGCGGTTGACGACATCCCGATCCAACTCGAGGAGGCCGCGGATATCGACGGCGCCCGGCTCACCGATGTTCTCTTTCGGGTAGTCCTGCCGCTCTGTCGCCCGGCGCTGGCGACCACGTTCATCTTCGGCTTCATCACCGCCTGGAACGAGTTCCTGTTCGGCCTCATGCTCACCACCCAGCACGCGGTGCCGGTGACCGTCGGCGCATCGTTCTTTTTCGCCGCCGGGGGTGGCGGCGTTCAGTGGGGCGTGGCCGCCGCGGTCATCATCGTCGCCTCCCTACCCCCGGTCGTGCTCGGCACCGTGATGTACCGGCAGATCACCCGTTCGCTGCTCGCCGGCGCTGTGAAGGGGTAGCCTTCGATCTGCATTGCCCCGACGATGTCGGAGTCGCCCCGAACGTTGGGGCTTCGATTACGGGCGACCGGCATCACCGTGCGTTCCTGAGGATCCTGCGGGTCCGCTTCTTGCCGAGGCGCTTGCGAAGCCGACGGCTTGTCCGCCCCCGACCGAAGGCAGCGACGAGACCATTGGCATTATCCGACAAGAGCTTCATCACAACTGGCCGGCGATAGAGCGTTTTCGACTTGCGCGGCTTCAGGGCCTTGTCGAGCACCTTCCAAAACCGTCCGCCAAGGTTCCAGCTGATAGTCTCGGCGTTGTTCAGGAACAGCCGAGCGATTTCGAGGCGGCACGCCGTCGACGGCTGCTGGCGGGTTCCTGCCATTGTGGGCCCACTGTCATCGAACGCGCTGTCCGACAAAGAGACCTGAATCGCGATCGATGCGGACCCTCCGCAGTTGTGGCACAGCCAACTGAAGTAGACATCCGTATCAACGGGGCCGAGGGCGGTCGGGCCCGACGGTGTGATCCAGCTCAGGAGATCGCGGCGATACATGGAGCCTGCGCCCGGGGACCAGCGCGGACGGCGGGTGTCATGGGGATGGAAGACGGTCCCATCGTGGAGCCGGGCAAACTCTGGTTCGCTGACGGTCGGCAGTCGCGGTACGATCCCCGACGGCCTCAGGCCAGGTATCCAACGTTTCCCGGAGTCGCCGACGGCAGCTGTCGGCGGCAGCGACGGGTCCGTTGTGGTGTTGACCAGCCCCGATGTCATCGCCACGGTCTGGGAGAGTGCGAGATGGACCTGCACATGGATGGAGGCATGATCAGGCTTCAGGCGCTCCCCGGCCCCAACCAGAGCTACAAACCGTCCTTCGACGATTTTCAGGCCCTTGGCCACGGCGTCCATGTACGAAGCCGCCGATGGCACGGTGGCGATTTTGCAATAACCGAGGTTGCTGACCTCCGCGAGACGTTGGGCGACCGCCGTTTCCAGTGACGACGCCGTCACGACAACCACTTCCATTCGTGGATAGGTCTGCTCCGCCAGCGATTTGATCGTTGGTTCGATGTCAACGGACAGATCCCGCACCACCAGCACATACGAGACCGGCGGGCATTGGCCGATTTCGCAGCCATGAGACGCGTCGCCGTTCGCGGCCAACGCAAGCGTTATAGCGGTCATCTGGATTTATGCTTCCTCGAAAACAAATATCGATAGTATAAATCTCGTTTTATTCTTTTGATCGTATTTGGTGTTCCTTTCGGAATCAAACGAAACTGCCGATGGGGCAGTCGTGACAGAAGGGCGCGGGCGAGACCGATTTCACCGAACTCATCGGCAAGCTGGTCGTAGCTTTCTGTCAGGGCCTCGAGAAGGTCCGCGTTGTCGGCCAACCCGCCCGAATTAGCGCCAATCCAGTCGAAAGCCGTCCAGAACTGCTCCGTTGCGAGCCAGCCCCTAGTACGCGATCGGTTTCGGATCATCGCGGCACGGATGAAGCGGCGCTGCCCACGGTTCCTTTCGATCGATCTTCGGGTCATGCCGCGCACGCCGGGTATCCGGATCCTGCTGGCAAAGACGTTCTCGTCATGCAGGCGGTAAGCCGACAACGGCACATCGATCAACGCGGTCCCGGACAGCCAATGACAGACTTCATTGAGGAGTGTGTCCGATGCGTGGTGGCGCGGTACGGCCGGTGCGACGAGCTCGCAGGCCCGCTGGACGAAGGATCGGCGGTAGACGTTCCCCGAGCCAGGCGACCAGATCCATCTGTCCGGCAGCGATGAAATGACGGTCGTGTAGTCTCTGAGCAGGGACCGATCCGACAATGCGTCCGTCGACAAAGCAGCGTCAGTGAACTCCGCTGGCCGCGACTGCCGGGCCCGATCACCGGAGGTGAAGTCCAGCCTGCGACCCGACAGAACGGCGTCATCGCCGTCCACTTCCACGACGTTGCTGCAGGTTACACCCACCGGGCTCCGCAGCGATTCGTGCACCGCGATATGATGCGCGGCAAAACTCGGAAACAGGTAGTCGTCGGCGTCGACGAGACCCAGATAGTCCCCGGCAAGTCGGGGCGAGATTTCAAGGATCGCACCGAGCTGTCCGTGGTTCTCGTCGAGTTCAATGCACTCGAATCGCCGGTCGTCACCGATTGCCTCGGCAATGACCTCGAGACTTCCATCGGTCGATGCGTTGTCGACAACGAAGCAGCTAAAATTGGGATAGGTCTGGGTCGCGATCGATCGGATCGTCTTGGCGACAAACCGGGCGTAGTTCCAGTTGACGATGACGAACTGGA